>CAILUV010000091.1 GCA_903837555.1 uncultured Alphaproteobacteria bacterium | reverse complement strand
AGGGCGGCGATGTCGACCTCGCTCGCCTGCCGATCCAGACCTGCTGGCCGGGCGAACCGTCGCCGCTCATCACCTGGCCGCTGGTGACCACCCGAGGGCCGGACGGCGGTAAGCCCAATACCGGTATCTACCGCATGCAGGTGACCGGCAAGAACACCACCCTGATGCGCTGGCTCCATACCCGGGGCGGGGCGCTGCATTTCGCCCAATGGCAGGCCAAGCGCGGTGGGCCGATGCCGCTCGCCGCCGTGATCGGCGCCGATCCCGCCGTGCTGGTGGCCGCCGTGACGCCGGTGCCCGAGGCCCTGTCGGAATATGAATTCGCCGGCATCCTGCGCGGCAAGCGCGTGGCCCTGACCGATTGTGTGAGCGTGCCGCTGCAAGTGCCGGCTTCCGCCGAGATCGTGCTCGAAGGCCATGTTTCGTTGAGCGAGACCGGCGCCGAAGGCCCCTATGGCGATCACACCGGCTATTACAATGCGGTCGAACGCTTCCCGGTATTCACGGTGAGCGCCATCACCATGCGCAAAGACCCGCTCTATCTGTCGACCTATACCGCGCGGCCGCCGGACGAGCCGTCGATCCTGGGCGAGGCGCTGAACGAAGTTTTCATCCCGCTCATCAAGCAGCAGTTTCCCGAGATCGTGGATTTCTGGCTGCCGCCGGAAGGCTGCAGTTACCGCATCGCCGTGGTGAGCATGAAGAAGGCCTATCCCGGCCATGCCAAGCGGGTGATGATGGCGGTCTGGTCGTATCTGCGCCAGTTCATGTACACCAAATGGGTCATCGTAGTGGATGACGACATCAATGCGCGGGACTGGAAAGACGTGATGTGGGCGGTTTCCACCCGCATGGACCCGGCGCGCGACGTCACCATCATCGAACACACGCCGATCGATTATCTCGACTTCGCCTCGCCGCAGAGCGGGTTGGGCTCCAAGATCGGTCTGGACGCCACCAACAAGCTGCCGCCCGAGACCAACCGCGAATGGGGCCAGAAGATCGCGATGGACCCGGACGTGATCCGCCGCGTCACCGAAAAATGGTCGTCACTGGGCCTTCCTGGCAGCGGCAAGCCGATATGGAAGTAAAGCGCCCCCTGATCGGCATGCTGTTTCTGGCCGCGATCAATCCGGCGCAGGCGCAGGAGTGCCCTGCGCCAAAGCTTCTGGCCACCGTGAAAATGAACCATGCCGAACCCGGCAGCCAGATCCGCACCGTGCCGGTCCGCATCAATGGCGTGGAACAGCAGATGGTGCTGGATACTGGTGGCGCCCTGACCCAGGTGTCGCGCCGCGCCATCGCCGAGCTGGACCTGCCGCTCAAGCGCGGCGGTGCCAAGGCCTATGACATCAACGGCCGCGTCTCGACTCATTTCACCCAGATCGAGGATTTCCGCTTCGGCGCCCTCAAGCGCGACAAGGCGGCGTTCCTGGTCTGGCCGGAGCCGCGCCGCCCCTGGGCCGGACAGATTTCGCAGGATCTGCTGCAGCCATATGACGTGGAAATCGATTTTGCGGCCGACGAACTCAAGATGTATGCCAAGCGGCCATGCGGCGGCCCGCCCGGCTGGGGCAAAATTCCGGTCAGCCGCGTCGAGATGCAGAGCAAGAACTGGCACCTGCACATTCCGGTGAAACTCGATGGCAAGACCTATGATGCCATCTTCGACACCGGCTCGCGCAATTCCATCATGCGCCTGCCAACCGCCACGCGCGACTTTGGTATCACCCGCGTGTCGCCCGGCATGGAACTCTACCCCGCCATCAACAATGAACCCTCGCTGGACGGCCACCTGCGCCGTTTCTCGCAGATGTCGTTCGGCGGCATCACCGTGGAACAGCCCACCATCCTGATCCTGCCCGATGTGATGAACCGCAATGCCGAACGCAGCCGGACGGCGCGCGACCGCACCAAGCGCCACAATGCCGACATCCGGCTGCCGGAACTGTCGCTGGGCATGAACGTCCTCAAGGACCTGCGACTTTATATAGCCTTCAGCGAACAGGCGCTTTACCTCGCCCCGGCCATGCCCAAGCCTTGACCGGCGGGTAAAGGTGCGGCATCGACACCCCATGACCAGCGCCAAACGCGACCCCCAATCCATCCTGTCCAGCCTTCTCGACGCCGCCAAAAAGGCGGGCGCCGATGCCGCCGATGCGCTGCATGTTGAAGGCGTGTCCTCCAGCGTGTCCTACCGCCTGGGCAAGCTGGAAGATGTCGAGCGTGCCGAGAGTTACGATCTGGGCCTGCGGGTCTTTGTCGGCCAGAAGGTGGCGTTCGTCTCCTCCACCGATTTTTCCGATGATGCGCTTGCGGCCCTGCCCGGGCGCGCGGTGGCGATGGCCAGGCTGGCGCCGGAAGACAAATTCGCGGGCCTGGCGCCTGCGGACCGGCTGGCCAAGACATTTCCAAATCTCGACCTGGAAGATGCCGCAGAACCCAGCGCCGAGATGCTGATAGACCGGGCGCGGGGCGCAGAAGCCGCCGCTCTGGCGGTCAAAGGCGTGACCAACTCCGAAGGCGGCGGCGCGTCTTTCTCGCGCAACGCGGTGACGCTGGCCACCAGCACCGGATTCCTGGGACGCTATGCCGGCACCAGCCATGGCATCGGCGTCGCCGTGCTGGCCGGTGAAGGCACCGGCATGGAACGCGATTACGATCACGATAGCGCCCGTCACGCGGGCGACTTGCGCGGCGCCGAGGAGATCGGCCGCACCGCAGGCGAGAAAGCCGTCAAGCGGCTGAACCCGCGCAGCATGAAATCGCAGAGCGTGCCGGTGGTGTTTCACCCGGACGAAGCGGGCGGACTGATCGGCCATTTCGCCGGCGCCATTTCGGGCGCGGCCATCGCGCGCGGCGTGTCGTTCCTCAAGGACCGGATGGGGCAGAAGGTTTTCGGCGAAGGCATCAACATCATCGACGATCCGCACCGGGTGCGCGGCCTGCGCTCCAAGCCGTTCGACGGCGAAGGCGTCGCCAACCAGCGCCGCGCTCTGATCGAAGGCGGGGTGCTCACCACCTGGCTGCTGGATTGCGCCAGTGCCCGTCAGTTGGGTCTTCAATCCACCGGCCATGCCGCGCGCGGCACCGGCGGTCCGCCCTCGCCGTCATCCACCAACCTGTACCTGGAAGCCGGAAAACTGTCGGTGAAAGAGCTGATCGCCGACATCAAGCAGGGCTTCTACGTCACCGAGTTGATGGGCATGGGCGTGAATGGGGTGACCGGTGATTACAGCCGCGGCGCCGCCGGTTTCTGGATCGAGAATGGCGAAATCGCGTTTCCGGTGTCGGAAGTCACCATCGCCGGAAACCTGAAGGACATGTTTGCCAACCTTGTGCCCGCCAGCGACCTTCACTTCCGCCACGGCACCAACGCGCCGACGGTCCGCATCGAAGGAATGACGCTTGCCGGAGCGTGACGACCTCACAATTCTGGAAGACGCCGTGCGCGCAGGCGGCGACATTGCGCGAAAATTCTACGGCGGCGATTACAAGCGCTGGAGCAAGGATGGCGTCAGTCCCGTCACCGAAGCCGACCTGGCGGTGGACAAGCATCTTCGTGAAACCCTGACCGCCGCCCGGCCTGAGTATGGCTGGCTGTCGGAAGAAAGCGCCGACGATCCCGCGCGCCTCTCGCGCAGCCATGTGTTCGTGGTGGACCCGATCGACGGTACCGTCGCCTTCCTGAAGAACCGCCCGCATTTCACGATCTGCGCCGCCGTGGTGGTGGACGGGAAACCGGTTTGCGGCGCGATCTACAATCCGATCAGCGAAGAGCTTTATGCCGCGCGGGTTGGTGAAGGCGCCCGGCGCAACGGCAAAGCCATCCATCTGGCCGCGCGCGACACCCTGCCCGAATGCGCCATGCTGGGTGACCGCACCCAGCTCACCTGCGCCCCTTGGCCGCCCATGCATGTGCAGAACCGCAACTCGGTGGCCTATCGCATCATGCTGGTGGCCGACGGCAGCGCCGATGCCAGCGTCAGCCTGACCGCCAAGCGCGACTGGGATCTGGCCGCCGCCGACATCATTCTGGCCGAAGCCGGCGGCCTCCTTACCGACGCCAGCGGGAATCGCCTCACTTACAATCGCGCCAGCACGCTGCAATCCAGCCTGGTGGCGGCGAACCCGGCGCTGCACGGCGCAATTATCGCGCTGCTGCGACAATAAGGATGCGCAAGCGCCGCCCGGCTTGCGCTTCAATAAGGGCGCGCGAACCAGCGGAGCCCGCATGTCGACCAAGGAACCCCAGCAGCTTTTGCATTTCGTGTTCGGGGGCGAGCTGACATCCACCGACACGGTCGAATTCAAGGACCTGTCCAAGCTGGATTTCGTCGGCATGTATCCCAGCTTCGCCGAAGCCCGCAAAGCCTGGCTGGCCAAGGCCCAGGCCACGGTCGACCAGGCCCAGATGCGCTATTTCGTGGTCCATATGCACCGGCTGATGGAGCCGGACGAAGATCACCAACACTAAACACTTGGCATAACAGGGCTTTTTGCCTCGGCGGACACGCCATGCTACATCGGCGCGACCATGAGTTCCGCGCCCGTCCCCAGCGCGGCCCAATCGGGCCCAACACCTGTGCAGACCGGCGCCGTCATTCGCCGGATGCTGCGCGATTATGTGCGCGGTCATTGGGGCCTGCTGGCGCTGGCAATCCTCTGCATGCTGGTGACCTCCGCGCTCGGCGGACTGGTGCCCCAGCTCGTGAACTGGGAGGTCAAGCTGATCTTCCTGCGTCATCAGCACGACATGCTGCTGCCCCTTGCGCTGGCGGTGGCGGGCGTGGTGGCACTGCGGGCGGTGACCCTGTTTGCCGGGCGCCTGATGGTGGACACGCTGGGGGAAAAGGCCGTCGCGTCCGCCCAGCGCGACATGTTCGGCCGCCTGATCCGCCGCGACCTGTCCGATCTGAATTCCGTGCATTCCGGCCAGTTCGTATCCAACTTCCTCTACGACGCGACGCTGATGCGCGACGCGATCACCCAGGGCGTGGCGGCGGTGTTCCTGGAAAGCGTGCAACTGGTCGTCTTCCTCGCCTACGTCATGATCACGGACTGGAAGCTGGGCCTGCTGGCGCTGGTGGCACTGCCGCTGGTGGCCTGGACCATGGAGCGGCTGGGCGCCTCGATGCGCCGCGCGGCCACGCGCGGCATGCACGAGACCGGCGACCTGTCGGTGGTGCTGTCCGAAGCGATGGACGGGCGCCGCATCATCAAGGCTTACGGTCTGGAAGCCCATAGCGTGGCGCGCGTCGATGCCCGGCTGAAATCGCGGTTGGGCACGCTGCTGAAAGCCGCCCGCCTGCGGGCAGCCGCCGCGCCCATTACCGACATCTTCCTGGGGCTGGTGATCGCGCTGGTGCTGTTCGCCGCCGGCTGGCAGAGCCTGAACGGGCAGATCACGCTCAACGCTTTTTCCGGCTTCCTGGTGGCGCTACTGATGGCACAGCAGCCGGTGCGCAATCTCAGCCAGCTCTGGCCCACCGCCAGCGCCGGCATAGCCGCCGCCCACCGCATCTTCGCCGCCATCGATGCGCGCCCCGCCATCGTAAACCGCCCGGGTGCGACGGAGCTGCGGACCACCGGCGGCGCGGTCAGTTTCCGCAATGTCGATTTCGCCTATCACGCCGATGCCGGACCTACCTTGTCCAACGTCAGCATCGATATCACGCCGGGTCAGAAGATCGCGCTGGTGGGACCGTCGGGTGCGGGCAAGAGCACCATCTTCAACCTGCTGCTGCGTTTCTATGACGCCGACAGGGGCGTGATTGCCATCGACGGCCAGGACATCCGCACCGTCACCCTGGAAAGCCTGCGCGCCGCCATCGGCATCGTCAGCCAGGATGCGGTGCTGTTCGACGAAAGCGTCGCCGACAATATCGCACTGGGCAAGCCCGGCGCGTCGCGCGAGGACATCATGGCGGCGGCGAAGAACGCTGCGGCCCATGACTTCATCATGGCGATGCCCGGCGGCTATGACACCACGGTGGGCGAAGGCGGCCTGAAACTGTCAGGCGGCCAGCGCCAGCGCATCGCCATCGCCCGCGCCATGCTGCGCAACGCCCCCATCCTGCTGCTGGACGAAGCCACCAGCGCGCTGGACACCGAATCCGAACGCCAGGTGCAGGACGCTTTGGCCCGGCTGATGAAGGGGCGCACCACCATCGTGATCGCCCATCGCCTGACCACGGTGGTCGATGCCGACCGGATTTATGTGCTGGACAATGGCGCCGTGTCCCAGGCCGGCACCCATGCCGAGCTGATGGCAGCCGATGGCCTGTACGCCAACCTCTATCGCCACAATCTGGAAGACGCGCGATGAGCGAGCCTTCCCGAGCGCCGCTCGGTCTTGCCGCCTGGCGTCTGCTGGCGGGCCTTGCCACGCCGCTTGCGCCGCTGCTGCTGCGCCAGCGTGCCGCGCGCGGCAAGGAAGACAAGGCGCGGATCAACGAGCGTCTGGGCATCGCCAGCCTGCCCCGTCCAGACGGCAAGCTGGTCTGGGTGCATGGCGCATCGGTCGGTGAAAGCCTGTCGGCGCTCCCGCTGATTGAAAAACTGATGGAGGGTGGCGCCAAGGTTCTGGTGACCAGCGGCACCGTGACCAGCGCCACCATCATGAAGCAACGCCTGCCCAAGGGCGCGTTGCACCAGTTCGTGCCGCTGGACACACCGCGCGCCGTAGCCCGCTTTCTGGACCATTGGCGGCCTGATGCGGGCCTGTTCATCGAATCCGATCTGTGGCCGAACCTGATCCGGGGCGCAAAAAAACGCGGCGTGCGGCTGGGGCTGGTCAATGCCCGCATCTCGGCGCGGTCGGCGCAGCGCTGGCGCTTTGCGCGCAAAAGCATGGCGGCGCTGCTCGCCGCTTTCGATGTGGTGCTGGCGCAGGACGAGGACTTCGCCGACCGCCTCCGCGCGTTGGGCGCCCCCCATGTCCAGGTATCCGGCAGCCTGAAAGCCGATGCCCCGCCCTTGAAAGCGAACGATGCGGCCTTGAAAGAACTGCGCCAGGCGATTGGTGGCCGTCCGGTTCTCTTGGCGGCCCAGACCCATCCTGGCGAGGACGAGACCATCCTGCCGGCGCACGACTTGCTGCGGGCACGGTTTGCCGACCTGCTCACCATTATTGTACCACGCCATATCGAGCGCGCGCCCGATATTGAAATGCTGTGCGGCGCGCGCGTTGTACGGCGCAGGTCAAGCGGACAGACCATCGCCGCCGACACCGCCATCTATATCGCCGACACGCTGGGCGAGATGGGACTGTTCTATCGCCTTGCGCCCTTTTGCTTCGTCGGCGCTACCCTGGTGCCCATGGGCGGGCACAACCCGCTGGAACCCGCCGCGCTGAACTGCGCCGTCTTGGCCGGACCGCACACCGCCAACGCCGTCCGTGCTTTTGATGCGGTCTTGTCGGCGCAGGGTTTTGGCCGCGTCCACAACAGCAGCGATATCGCGCGCGAGGCGGCGCGGCTGCTCACCGATCCGGACGCCGCCACCCAGGCGGGTGTGGCCGCCGCGCGCGGCGCAGCCACCCTGTCCGGCGCGGTGGATCGCACGATCACCGCCCTGAAAGCGCTGCTCGATGCGCGCACCTGATTTCTGGCAAAGTGGCGGGGCGTTGGCGGCGCTGCTGTCGCCGCTGGGCCTTCTGTATGGCGCCAGCGTTGCGCTGAAGGCGCGTTTCGCCAGGCCTGCCGACACCGGCCTGCCCGTGATCTGCGTAGGCAACCTGACGGCGGGCGGCAGCGGCAAGACGCCCATCGCCATTGCCCTTGCAACCGCCTTGCGCGCGCGCGGCCGCAAGCCTTTCTTCCTGACGCGTGGCTATGGCGGCAGCGAAAAGGGCCCAGCATTGGTGGCGCGCGCCCACAGTGCGGCGGTGATGGGCGACGAGGCCCTGTTGCTGGTGCGCGCAGCCCCAACAGTGGTGGCCAAGGACCGCGCCGCGGGGGCCAAGCTGGCGGCGCAGAAAGATGCCGACGCGCTGGTGATGGATGACGGCCATCAGAATTTCGCGCTGAAGAAATCTCTGTCGCTGGTGGTGGTGGATGCGCAGACCGGCTTCGGCAATGGCCGGATGATCCCGGCAGGTCCGTTGCGGGAGTCCGCAGCTCAGGGACTGGCCCGCGCCGATGCGGTCATTTTGGTGGGTGATGGCGATCCCGATCTTGGCGGTTATACCGGCCCGGTCCTGCGGGCGCGGCTGCAAGCCGATGCCGGCGCGCTGGCTGGACAAAGCGTCTTCGCCTTTGCCGGCATCGGGCGGCCCGAGAAATTCATCGCGTCGCTGGAAGCCCAGGGCGCCGAAGTGACAGGCTCCTGCTTTTTCGACGATCACCATCCTTACACCGAAGACGAGATCGCCCAGCTCAAGGCCATTTCCGGCGAGACCATGCTGGTCACGACCGAAAAGGATTTCGTGCGGCTTTCCGTGGCGATGCGCGAAGGTATCCGCGCCGTCAAAGCCGTGGCTGTGTTCGACGATGCGGCCACGCTGGAGGCCTTGCTTGACAGGGCTCTGGCGCGGGTTTAGCGCAAAACCCAATGACCGAGCCCGGCCTCACTTTTCTGCAAAAGCTGCGCTATGGCGTGGAAGCCGCAGGCTTCTTTGTGCTGATGGCGGTGTTTCGCGTGATCGGCCTGGAAGCCGCAGGCCGGCTGGGCGGCTTTCTGGGCCGCAATGTCTTTTGCCTGCTGCCGCCCGACCGCACCGCACGGCGCAATCTGCTGGCGTCTTTTCCGGAGAAAACCGACGAAGAACGCGACGCGATCCGCATCGCGATGTGGGACAATCTGGGCCGGGTGGTGGCAGAGTATCCGCACCTCGAAAAATTCTCGCCGCTGGGCGATGACCCGCGCATCATCTTCACTACGCCCGAGCATCCGGAAAATTACCAAGGCCAGCCGATCCTGTTCCTGTCGGGTCATTTCGCCAATTGGGAAATGATGCCGATTCTGGGCGAGCAGTTCGGCCTGAAGGGCGCCACCATCGTGCGCCCGCCCAACAATCCCTACATCGCAAACTGGATCGCGCGTCAGCGCGCCATCAATGGTCCCGGCAGCTTGCTGGCAAAGCACAATGCCGCGCGGCGCATGATGGGCCAACTGCGCGGCGGCGGCGTGATCTACATGCTGGTCGACCAGAAGCTGCGCGAAGGCATCGCCGTGCCCTTCTTCGGCCGCGACGCCATGACGACGCCCGCACCCGCCGCGCTGGCCTTGAAGCTGGGCGCGCGCATCCTGATGGCATCCAACAGGCGCACCGGCGGCGCGCGCTTTCATGTCACCGTCACGCCCGGGCCGGACTTCACGCCCAGCGGCGACGAGACCCGTGACATCCACGACCTAACCGCGCTGCTCACCACGCGCATCGAAGAGTATGTGCGCGCCGATCCCGCCCAATGGCTGTGGATTCACAATCGCTGGCCGACGGCGCGTGACATCGCCCTCACCCGTGATAAAAAGCTCGCACCATGAGCATGCGCAAGAAAATCCTGGATCAACTGTTCTTCGGACGCGATCCGCTGAAGGATTTCCCCGCGCATCGTTTTCCCACCGATCTTCAGGGCTGGCATTCCCAGCATTCCTATCTCACCCGCGCCATTGCCGAGGTGAAGCCAACCGTGGTGGTGGAAGTGGGCGTGTGGAAAGGCGCCTCGGTCGTCACCATGGCCAAGGAAATTCAGCGCCTGACTCTCGATACCGCCGTGATCGCCATCGACACCTGGCTGGGCTCCAGCGAGCATTATCTGTGGGAGAAATTCATTCCCGACCTGGATTTCGAGTTCGGCTATCCGCGCCTGTATCACAAGTTCGCCGCCAACATCTGCAACGAAGGCCTGGCCGACATCGTGGTGCCGCTGCCGCTGGATTCCATCAACGGCTTCCAGTTGCTGAAGGAAAAAGGCATCCGGCCCGATGTGCTGCATATCGATGCCGGTCATGACTACATGTCGGTGATGGGCGATCTGAAAGCCTGGTGGCCGCAGCTCACGCCCGGCGGCGTCCTGATCGGCGATGACTATTTCAAGAGCTGGCTGGGCAAGGGCAAATGGCCGGAAGTGCGCCAGGCTTTTGACGAATTCTTCGCCGCCACGCCGCACACCGAATTCGAAAGCGGCGACGGCAAGTGCTACGTCGGCAAGCCGGCCTAGAGAGGCTGCGGCGACGGCTGGCGCGTGGAGCGCGACGGATCCAGCCGCGTCTGAAACCAGTTCATGGCCCAGTGCAGGTGCGGGCCCGTTGAGCGGCCGGTTGCGCCAATCAGCCCGATGCGCTGGCCGCGCCTCACCGCATCACCCACCTTCACCAACCGCTGGCTTTGATGCAGGTAGGCCGTGGACACACCCTGGCCGTGATCGATCAACGTGATGCCGCCGCTGAGATAATGATCCGCCGACAGGGTCACGGTGCCATCCGCGGGCGCCAGGATCGGCGTGCCGGTGGGCGCGGCCATGTCGACGCCGTAATGCTGCGCGCCCGGTATGCCGTTGTTGATGCGCTGACTGCCGAAGACGCCGCTGAGCCTGCCCGGCGCCGGCCAGTCGAAGCCCGAAAGAAAATCACTGCCCGGTGTGTCCGACACTCGCGCCAGGAAAACCTCTTCGACCTCCCGGGCGATGCGGGCCGTGACTTCCGGCGGCGGCGTCACCGTGTTCTGTGGCAGGCCGTTTACCCGCTGCACATCATACTTGCGCACCGAAGGCGTGAAGGACTTGCTGTCGCCACCGCCATCGGGATACCGCACGGTGACAACCGATGCGGCGGTCTGGTTGGGGCCGAAACCGAACGCAAACCGGCCATCGGCCAGGATGCGCAGCGGCCTGCCATCCAGTGCCGCCACCGAACCGGGCGGGGCACTGCCCATCGCCAGGCTGCCCTGTTCCAGCGAACCGGTGACGGAAAAACGAATTGGCCGTTCCTGCGCTGCTGCAGGCATGGCGGCAAGACCCAGCGATGCGCCGATAAACCACCGGCGCCGGATCATTTCGGAACCAGGCCCTTTTCCTGCGCCCGCCGGGTCGAGATTTCCGGGTTGGCATAAGGCTCCTGCAGGTCCACGCTCCAATAGCGCAAGGCGTCGAGCGGAATCTGCGTGCCGGTCACGGCGCAGACGACATAGCCGCCGGGCGTGACGATTTCATATTCGCCGTCGAGATAGCGAAGCTTGGCCTCGCCCTTGTCGCGTTCCATGATGTTCATGCCGCCAGATTACCGTATGGCGCCTTAAAAAAGCGAGCCCTGATCCTTGGGCGGCAATTTCTTCGGCGCTTTGGCCGCCTTGGGCTCCGCGCCACCCTCGCCCGCCACCGCCCGCGCTTCGCCATCGGCAAAGGTCAACGTCAGGGATTCGCCTGGCGCGATGGCATCGGCGCGGCGGCGCACCGCGCCGTCTTCGCCGCGCACCAGCGCAAAGCCGCGCTCCAGAACCTTGCGATACGAGATCAGGTCCAGTTCACGCGCCAGTCCGTCCAGCCGCCGCCGCGCCTGTACCAGCCGCGCTCGCTCGGCCCGCTCGGCCCGCGCGACAAGGCCCTGCACCCGCTCGCCGCAGATCGTAATGCGGTCGCGCAACATGCGGTCCCGCAATCGCGCGCCAATCTTCTCCAGCCCCACCCGGTGCAGTTGCAGATTGCGGCCCAGCGCGTGGGAAAGCTTGTCGCCCGTCACATCCAGCCGTTGGCGCTGGGCAGCGAACAGGCTTTCGGGACGCGGCAGCACACGCACCAGCTGCGCCAGATGGCGACGGCGGTCTTCCATCGCCTTGCCAAAACAGCGCACGAAGCGCCGTTCGAAATCCAGCGTCTGCGCCAGCAGCTCGGCGCGCACCGGCACCGCCAGCTCGGCGGCGGCGGTGGGCGTAGGCGCACGCATGTCGGCGGCGAAATCGATCAGCGTGGTGTCGGTCTCGTGCCCGACCGCCGAGATCAGCGGAATGGCGCTCGCGGCGGCGGCGCGCACCACCACTTCCTCGTTGAATGCCATCAGATCTTCCACAGAACCGCCGCCGCGCGCGACGATGATCAGGTCGGGGCGCGGCATGGTCTTGCCGTCAAACGCATTGAACCCGGCGATCGCCGCGGCCACTTCGCTCGCCGCCTTTTCCCCCTGCACCGCCACCGGCCACAGCAGAACGCGGCGCGGAAACCGCGCCTGCAGCCGGTGCATGATGTCGCGGATCACCGCGCCGGTCGGCGATGTGATCACACCAATCACTTCGGGCAAGAACGGCAGCTTTTTCTTCCGGCTCGCATCGAACAGCCCCTCTGCGGCCAGCGCCTTGCGCCGGGCTTCCAGCATCGCCATCAGCGCGCCCAGCCCCGCCAGCTCGACCTGCTCGACGATGAGCTGGTAGCGGGATGAGCCGGCATAGGTGGAAAGCTTGCCGGTGCAGATCACTTCCAGCCCGGCTTCGGGGCGCACTTTCATGCGCTGCGCCACGCCCCGCCAGATCACCGCATTCAACACCGCCTTGTCGTCTTTCAGGTCGAAATATACATGGCCGCTGGAATGGAATTTCAGTCCGGAAATCTCGCCCCGCACCCGCACCAGGGCGAACTGCTCCTCCACCGACCTTTTCAGGGCGGCGGACAATTCTGTGACCGAAAATTCGGGCAGGTTCGAAATTGCTGTCTCGGGCATGGGCTTATGATACAGGGTGGCGGCGAAAAATGGCGAGCCCCGAAGGAGTGCAGGCGTGAAAGTTTTGCTGGTGGGTTCCGGGGGCCGCGAACATGCGCTGGCCTGGGCGCTTTCGCAAAGCCCCCTGCTGACAAAGCTCTATTGCGCCCCCGGCAATGCCGGTATCGCGCAACTTGCTGAATGCGTGGCGATTCCGGCCACCGACTTTGAAGGCTTGGCCGCCTTCGCCGCCACCAAGCGAATCGATTTCGCGGTCATCGCCGCCGACGCCCAACTGGTGGCCGGACTGTGGGATGTGCTGGAAGATGCTGGAATCCGCTGCCTGGGCCCGTCGAAAATAGCCGCCGTGCTGGAAGGCTCCAAGGGCTTCGTCAAAGATCTTTGCATAGAAGCGGGCATTCCCACCGCCGCCTACAAGCGCTTCACGCGGGCCGAGCCGGCCAAGGCTTTCGCCGACACGTTGGGTTATCCGGTGGTGATCAAGGCCGACGGCCTGGCCGCTGGCAAAGGCGTGATCATCGCCACCAGCAAGGCGGAAAGCCACAAGGCAATCGACTTCATGTTCGAGGGCGGCTTCGGCGATAGCGGCCACGAAATCGTGGTCGAGGAATTCATGGAGGGTGAAGAAGCCAGCTTCTTTGCCCTCAGCGATGGCACCAACGTGATCCCGCTGGCCGGCGCCCAGGATCACAAGCGCGTCGGCGACGGCGATACAGGACCCAACACTGGCGGCATGGGCGCTTATTCGCCTGCGCCGGTTCTCACGCCCGATCTGGAAAAGATCGCGATGGAACAGTTCATCAAGCCCACCGTCGCGGCTTTCGCGGCGAAACGGCGCCCCTATATGGGCGTGCTGTATCTGGGTCTGATGATCACTAAGACTGGCCCCAAGCTGGTGGAATACAATTGCCGCTTCGGCGATCCGGAATGCCAGGTGCTGATGCCGCGCCTGAAAAGCGATCTGCTGACCGCGCTGATCGCAGCGCGCGACGGCAACCTCAAGCCGCTGGAATGGCGTGATGACGTGGCGCTGACGGTGGTGATGGCGTCCAAGGGTTATCCCGGCGCTTACGAAAAGGGCCATGTCATCACCGGGCTGGACGAAGCCGCCAAGTTGCCTGGCGTCACCATTTTCCACGCCGGCACCGAAAGGCGCGGCAACGATATCGTTGCCGTCGGCGGACGGGTGCTGAACGTCACCGCGACGGCCGCGGACGTGGCCGAGGCGCAACGCCGCGCTTATGACGCGGTAAAATTGATTCACTGGAACGGCGCCTTCGTCCGCAACGATATCGGCTGGCGCGCCCTTAAGCGCTAAACGCCGTATAAGTCCTATTTTTAAGAGTTCCTTCACGCCTGTGTCGGCTTGGCGTCGAAACCTTGTTAACCTGCCTGCCTTACGCTTCGCGCCACAAAAACAGGCAAAGGCCGCAGGCGGGAAGCATCGCCCAGTTCAAAAGCCCAGATGACGCGCGTCCATCGGACGAGCGCCAGCGCGATGCTTTTGTGCTGGCCGAACGCGCGGTGCAGATCGGCTACTGGCGCTACGATCTTGTCCACGGCACGCATTCCTGGTCGCCGGGCATGTACACGCTGATGGGCATCGACCCGTCGATCAAGCCTGACATTGCCTGGCTGCGAGAACATCTCAGCGTGCCGCAGCAGGTTCATGTCGCCCAGGTGATCGGCGAGGCAATGCGCACGCGACAGCCCTTCTTCTATCGCCTGCACGACATCACGCTGGGGCCGCTGCTGGCGGACAATAGCGCGCAGATCCTCGACGCCCATGGCGAGGTCGAACTGGACACCGATGGCAATCCGGTGGCGCTGGTCGCCATCTGCCAGAACGTCACCAAGCGCCTGCGCGAGGAAGAAGCCAGCGAGCTTGCCCAGGAACAGTACCGGGCCATGACCCGCGAAGCCTTCAGACATCATCATCTTCTATACCATGAAGGGCGACATCCTGTTCGCGTCCGACGCGCTGGAACGGATGCTCGGACGCACGGTGGACGAAATCGCCCATGGCGGATTCCTCAACATCGTCCACCCGGACGACATGGAAGAAGCGCGCCAACTCACCACCGTGCCCTCGCCCGGCGAAAGCCGCACCGCCACCTACCGCGTGCTGCACAAGGACGGCCGTTACCTTTGGCTGGAAGTGCTGACCCGCGCCATCTATGACGATGCGACCGGCAAGGTGCGCAACATCGTCAGCGTTTCGCGCGACATCTCGGCCCGCAAGGCGCACGAACTGGAAATCGAAGCGGCGCAGGAACGCGCTGAAGCCGCCAGCAAGGCCAAGTCCGCCTTCCTGGCCAATATGAGCCATGAGCTGCGCACGCCGCTCAACGCCATCATCGGCTTTTCCGAACTGATGCGCGAACAGATGTTCGGGCCGCTGGGCGACGAGCGCTACAACGAATACGCCAAACTTATCCATCAATCCGGCAAACACCTGCTGGACCTGATCACCGACATGCTGGACATGGCCAAGATCGAGGCCGGCAAGCTGGTGCTGGCGCCCGAACGCATGGACCTGGGCGAAACCATCGATGACTGCCTGCGCATCCTAAAAGACCAGGCGCTCAATGGACGTGTCACCTTGCTGAGTGAAAGCAAGGGCAAGCCGGTGCTGCAGGCCGATCGCCGCGCGGTGAAGCAGGTGCTTTTGAACCTGTTGTCGAACGCGGTGAAGTTCACCCCGCCGGGCGGCAAGGTGGTGGTCTCGACCTGGAAGGCGCGCGGCCGCGGCTACATCTCGGTGCACGATACCGGCATCGGCATTAGCGCCGACGATCTGGCAAGGCTGGGCAACCCATTTGAACAGGCCAAGACCGACGCCATGCATGCCAAGGGCGGCACCGGCCTGGGCCTGGCGCTGGTCAAGGCGCTGACCGAAAAGCATGGCGGCAAGTTCGTGATGGCCAGCCAAGTCGGCAAGGGAACGACGGTCGTGGTGGATTTCCCGCTGGCCGCGCGCGCCCGGGCGCAAGCCTAGTTGACAGTGCCAGCGAGGGCGGGCAATCAACCGCCATGCTGCTGTTGGCGGGCTTTCTTTCCATTGTCGTCGGACTTCTGGCGCTGATCATCGATCGGCCGCTGGCGCATTTCATCTACGACCATGTCAACGCCCGCGCCCACAAGGCGCTGGACAGCATCACCCATTACGCCAAGGCCGGTCACTGGCTGGCGGCGGCGGTGCTGGCGCTGATCACGGCGGCGATCCTGCGCCACTTCCATGTCTATCCTGAGCAGGTCGCCCAGCTCATCAATTACAGCCTGGCCTTCATCGCCAGCCTGACGCTGGGCAGCGCCATCCTGCATGTGATCAAGCTGGCCATCGGCCGCCGCCGTCCGCGCGATGACATGGAAATGGGCCTGTACGGCTTCATGCCGCTGGCCTTCAATTCCGATTACAACAGCTTCCCCAGCGGCCATGCCTTGACCATCTGCTGCGTGGCGGTGATCTTCACCTGCGTCTGGCCGATGCTGTGGCCGGTGTGGTTCGGCATCGCCGCATTGCTGGCGGTGACGCGCGCGCTGCTGACGGCGCATTTTCTCAGCGACGTGCTGATTGGCGCAGGCATCGGGTTAATCGCGGCGCGTGAAGTGCTGCTGCTGGGCTTTCCGGGATTTGCCCCGACCTGGTTCTAGCTTCTCCTGGCGCGGAAAAATTCGCGCAGGATTTCGCCCGCTT
>CAILUV010000090.1 GCA_903837555.1 uncultured Alphaproteobacteria bacterium | reverse complement strand
GGCGTGCTGAACATCGTGCGCCACAACATGCCGCTGTCCTGCCCGGCCGACAGCATTCCCAACACCATCGACGTCGATGTTTCCAAGCTGGACATCAACGAGTCGATCCACATCAACGACCTGAACCTGCCCAAGGGCGTGAAGCCGCTGCTGCATGAGCGCGACTTCACCATCTGCTCCATTGTCGCGCCGACCAGCGTGAAGGAAGAGCAGCGCGCCGCTGCGGCCGCCGCCGATGCGCCCGCCGCTGCCGACGCCCCGGCTGCTGCCGCGCCCGCCGCTGGTGCTGCGCCCGCCGCCGGCGCCAAGCCCGCCGCGGCCCCGGCCAAGAAGTAACCGCTGCCGAAAGGAGGCGGCATGGATACGCCGCTTCTTATCGCCGGTCTGGGCAATCCGGGCAGTCAATATGCCCGGAACCGGCACAATGCCGGCTTCATCGTCGCGGACGAACTGCACGCCCATTACAAATTTGGCCCGTGGAAGGCCAAGTTCGACGGCCTTCTGTCGGAAGGCGTGCTGGCGGGCCGCAAGACCTATCTGCTCAAGCCCCAGACCTACATGAACCTCAGCGGCGGAAGCGTCGCGCCTGCGCTGAAGTTCTACAAGATTCCGCTGGAGGCGCTGGTGGTGATCCATGACGAGATCGACCTGGCAGCGGGCAAGCTGAAAGTGAAGACCGGCGGCGGTGATGCCGGACAGAACGGCCTGCGTTCGATC
Organism: uncultured Alphaproteobacteria bacterium; assembly: GCA_903837555.1. GTDB lineage: Bacteria > Pseudomonadota > Alphaproteobacteria > Micropepsales > Micropepsaceae > Rhizomicrobium. Next base: position 990 of record CAILUV010000090.1, on the reverse strand, counting down.
ACCTCTGCCCTGGGGCCGGACTATCGCCGGGTGCGGCTGGGCATCGGCCATCCCGGCGACAAGGACCGTGTCAGCGGCCATGTGCTGCAGAATTTCAGCGCCGACGATATCGTCTGGCTGAAGCCACTGGTGGGCGCGATGGTCGAGGCCGCGCCGCTGCTGGCAAGGGACGACGACAAGGGTTTCATGAGCAAGGTGGCGCTGCTGTTGCAGCCCCCCAAAGTCAGCAAAGAACCAACGAAGAAGAAAGACACGGAATAATGGGTTTCAAATGCGGCATCGTCGGCCTGCCCAATGTCGGCAAGTCGACCCTCTTCAACGCCTTGACGCAGACCGCCGCGGCGCAGGCGGCCAACTATCCCTTCTGCACCATCGAGCCCAATGTCGGCGACGTGGCGGTGCCCGATCCGCGGCTTGAGACGCTGGCGGCCATCGCCGGCTCGCAGGAGATCATCCCCACCCGCATCACCTTCGTCGATATCGCCGGCCTGGTGCGCGGCGCTTCCAAGGGCGAAGGCCTGGGAAATCAGTTCCTGGCCAATATCCGCGAAGTGGATGCGGTGGCCCATGTGCTGCGCTGTTTCGAAGACGACGACATCACCCATGTCGAAGGCAAGATCGATCCGGTGTCCGACGCCGAGACGGTGGAAACCGAACTGATGCTGGCCGACCTGGAAAGCCTGGAAAAGCGCATCAAGCCGCTGGAGAAGAAAGCCAATGGCGGCGAGAAGGAAGCCAAGGAACAGTTGGCGCTGATGATGAAAGCCATCACGCTGCTGCGGGAAGGCAAGTCTGCGCGGCGCGCCGAGCTCGCCCCCGACGAACGCGCGCCCTATTCCCAGCTCGGCCTGATGACCGCCAAGCCGGTGCTGTATGTCTGCAATGTCGAGGAAGGCAGCGCCGCCACCGGCAACGCCATCTCGGCCAGGGCGGAAGCCATGGCGAAAGCCGAAGGCGCGCGCAGCGTGGTGATCAGCGCCAAGATCGAGG
>CAILUV010000089.1 GCA_903837555.1 uncultured Alphaproteobacteria bacterium | reverse complement strand
CCCGGCCAGCACCATCATGTCGGCGAGATACTTGCGATAGGCCTCGCGGGTCTTGACCATGTCGGCCTGCGTCGACAGGTAGAAATCGCGCTCGGGCATCCCCAAGCCCGCCTGGCTGAGATTGACCGAATAATTGTCGGGGTTCTTGTCGTCGATCCCCATGCCGATGCCATAGATGCTCTGGGTCGAAAGCCGGATCGAACCCATGGCGCTGGCGACCTGGGCATGCGTCTGCAGGCCGGCGAGATAATCCAGGTCCTTGCGCACCGGGTTCAAACCCTTGGCCTCGATCGCGTCGGTATCGACGAAGCTGTCATACAGGTCGCGCAGCTTGCGCTCCTCGACGGTCATCTGGCTGGGGCGCTTTTTGCTGAGGTCTTCGACGATGGTGCGCAGGCGCTGTTCGCTGAGGATCTGCAGATCCTGGAACGATCCGGCGCTGGCGCGGTCGGGGGCAATCTCGGCGGTCTTCAGCCAGCCGCCATTCACATAGTTGAAGAAATTGTCGCCCGGCTTGACGCTCTTATCCATCGAGCTGAGATCGACGCCCCACTTGCCCAGCTGGGCATTTTGCGCGAGCGCGGTGGTGGCGGCCAGCGCGCCGCACAGAAGGACCAGGGCCGGAAGACGACGGGACATGGGAATTCTCCGAAGTGAGAGACGCAAAGTCTAAGGCGGCGATTGCGGCATTTCCACGATGATGCCGGGGCTGGTCTGGCTGCCGTCCGGCTGGCGCGTCACCGCCACGCTCAGGATCGCGCCGGGCACCAGCAGGGCCTTGTCGCCCACCGTCAAGGCCGAAACCGGCGTGCCTGGCGCGACCTCAATTGTCGCGTCGGCGCTGCAGGCCAGGGCGCTGGCATAGGCAGGCGGCACGGCGCGGCCTTCGCACACCGCGCGGCTGCGGGCGCCGCTCAGGGTGGCGCCGCGATAATGCAGGGTGAAGGTGCCATCGAACTGGGTGGCGGCCCTGGTCTCGCGCACGGTGCCGTTGACCATCAGGCGGCCATTGTCCTCAAAACGCCCCTCGCCGCTGCCGCGCAACGGTTCGGCATAGATATAGACATTCTGGGCGCGCAGACGCCCGCCACGCTCGGTCACCGCCGCGCCGGCATAGTCGCCGGCCTTGAGGACGCCAAAGAAGCTCTTCTGCTGCTGCACCACGCGCGCCTGCGGCGACAAGGACACGCGCAAAGCATCGCCGGGCGCCGGCGTGCCGTTGGGGGCCAAGGGCTGCAAGGTCAGGGTCTGGCCGTCAAACGCGGCAAGCCGCGCCTTGACCCGGCTGGTCACGCCCTGCGCGTCTGCTGGCGCGGCAAAAGACAGGACAGCCGCGATGGTCAGCGCCGCAGCGCCTGTCCCGCGAAGCATCATGCCGGCACGTCGATGGGAAAGCCCGGCGCGATCTTGGAGGCGTGAATCACCAGCGAGCTTTTCACGCTGGCGACATTCTTTTCCGCCGTCACCGTGTCGGTGATGAAAGACTGGAAGGCCGACAGGTCGCGCGCCACGCATTTCAGGATGAAATCCACTTCGCCCGACAGCATGTGGCACTCGCGCACTTCCGGCCAGCGCCGCGCGCTTTCCTCGAAATGCTTGAGGTCGCCGTCCTTCTGGCTGGACAGGCCGACAAAGACGAAGCCGGTGACTTCAAAGCCCAACGACTTGCCGTCCAGATCGGCGTGATAGCCCTTGATGAAGCCCGCCTTCTCCAGCGCGCGGATGCGGCGCAGGCAGGGCGGCGCGGTTATCTTGGCGCGGCGCGACAGCTCGACATTGGTGATGCGGCCGTCAGCCTGCAGCTCGCTGAGAATGCGCAGATCAATGGCGTCCAGCTTGCGGGTGTCCACGAATTATCCTGCGCGTTGCGGAAAGGGCGGCGCGTCCTATAACGCAGCCCCCCGGCTCCTCGCAATAATATTTCTCGAATCTCCCGGCTATAGGAAGATCAATGCGCTCCAGGCGACGGCTCATAACCTTATGCACCGACTTGGCTTTTTGGGCGGCTTGACCGGACGGCCCGCCATAACAATATGACATGGCGAGACCCGCAAATGCCGCAAAGCAAGCTGAAGACGAACATGACCGCCCAAACCTCCCCCAAGCATTCCAAAATGATCATCCTGGGCAGCGGCCCCGCCGGCTGCACCGCCGCGATTTACGCCGCCCGCGCCATGCTGGAGCCGACGCTGATCGCGGGCATCCAGCCGGGCGGCCAGCTCACCATCACCACCGAGGTCGAGAACTATCCCGGCTTCGCGGACGCCATTCAGGGCCCCTGGCTGATGGACCAGATGCAGGAACAGGCCAAGCATCTGGGCACCAAGTTCGTCAGCGACACCATCGCCAAGGTGGACCTGTCGCGCCGCCCCTTCACGCTGTGGGGCGACAGCGGCGACATCTACACCACCGATACGCTGGTGATCGCCACCGGCGCGTCCGCCAACTGGCTGGGGCTGGAAAGCGAAGGCAAGTATCAGGGCTTCGGCGTGTCGGCCTGCGCCACCTGCGACGGCTTTTTCTATCGCGGCAAGGAGGTCGCGGTCGTCGGCGGTGGCAACACGGCCGTTGAAGAAGCCATGTTCCTCACCAACTTCGCCGACAAGGTGACGCTGGTGCATCGCCGCGATTTCCTGCGCGCCGACAAGACCAACCAGGCGCGCCTGAACGCCAACCCCAAGATCAAGGTGCTGTACGACACCGAAATCGCCGAAGTGCTGGGCAGCGAAGAGCCCAAGGGCGTCACCGGCGTGCGCTTGCGCAACACCGTCACCGGCTCGCTGCACGATCAGGCGGTGCATGGCCTGTTCATCGCCATCGGCCACTCGCCCGCGACCTCGCTGTTCAATGGCCAGCTCGAGATGGACGAGAGCGGCTACATCAAGACCGCGCCGGATTCCACGCACACCTCGGTGGCGGGCGTGTTCGCGGCGGGCGACGTGAAGGACAAGGTGTTCCGCCAGGCGGTGACCGCGGCGGGCATGGGCTGCATGGCCGCGCTGGAAGCCGAACGCTTCCTGGCGGGCACGCATTCCGGGGAACTGCAACTCAGCGCGTAATCGCGTGAGGGGGACGTATGGACTGGGACAAGCTTCGCATCTTCCACGCCGTCGCATCGGCGGGCAGCTTCACCCATGCCGGGCAGACGCTGGGCCTGTCGCAGTCGGCGGTCAGCCGCCAGATCAGCGCACTGGAAGAAGAGATTTCCACGCCCTTGTTCCAGCGCCACGCCCGCGGACTGACCATGACCGACGAAGGCGAGCTGCTGTTCAGCGCCGTCACCGACGTGCTGGGACGGCTGGCGGCGGCGGAAGAAGCGCTGAAGAACGTCCATGACGCGCCGCGCGGCGCCTTGAAGATCACCGCCAGCCACGGCATCGGCGCCTACTGGCTGCTGCCGCGCCTGGGCCAGTTCCTGGCGCAGTATCCGGAAGTGGAAGTTCATCTGGTGATGGACGACAAGGAACTGGATCTCGCCCAGCGCGAGGCCGACCTGGCCATCCGCATGCGCGCGCCGGTTCAGGCTGACCTGATCCAAAGGAAGCTCTTCACCGTCCACTATCACATGTACGCGGCCAAGAGTTACCTGAAGGACCATCCCGCGCCCAAGTCGCTGGAAGAGATCGCCGACCACAGCATCATCGTCTATGGCGAAACCGCCGTGCCGGAAATCCGCGACATCAACTGGCTGCTGGAATCGTTCAAGAAGAACGCCAAGCCCGGCAGCAACGGCAAGATCATCCGCATCAACAACATCACCGGCATCCTGCAGGCGACCGAAGCGGGGCTGGGCATCGGCGTGGTGCCCGACTTCGTGGCGGCCGAGCATCCCAAGCTGGAACGGGTTCTGCCCGAGGTGAACGCGCCGGGCTTCGACGTGCATCTGGTCTATGCCGACGCCCTGCGCCAGTCCAAGCGCGTGGCCGCGTTCCGCGATTTTGCCGTCAAAAGTTCCAAGGATTGGCAGTATTAGCCGGGCCTTGAAATCGGATTTGCCGATCTTATCTCTTCTGTAGTCGCCTTCTCTCCCCCCGAAGGCGGCAAGACCTTCGCTCTTCTCCCCTTGAGCGAGGTTAGACTGGCCGGTGGCGCGCCCTAACAGGCTGTGCCGCCGGCCTTTTCTTTTTGGCCCGGCCAGATGTGCTATATTGGTGGCAGACGGGCGATTTCGGGGGAAATCCATGTGCACATGTCATCTGAACCGGCGCGCGGCCGCCGCGCTGCTGGTGGGCGCGGGCGCGACGCTGCTGCCGGGCGTGGGACGCGCCGCCGAGATCACGGCGCTGGGCATCACCTGCATGGACTACCGGCTGGTGGAGTTCGCGCCCGCCTTCTTTCATGACAAAAATCTCACGCGCCATTACGACCAGGTGTCGCTGGCCGGCGCGGCGCTGGCCGCGGTGTCGGACAAGTTTCCCGAATCCAACGGGGCGTTCTGGAGCCACATCAACATCGCCAAGCAGCTTCACCACATCAAGAAAGTGATCGTGGTCGATCACCGCGACTGCGGCGCCTACAAGGTGGCGTTCGGTGACAGCTTCCAGGGCGATGGCGCGGCCGAAACCGCCCAGCACAAAAAGGTCATGCAGCAGGTCAAGGCGCGGCTGGCCAAGGCCCATCCCGAGCTGGCCAGCGAGTTTTACCTGATGGCGCTCGACGGCAAGACCGAGCGCGTCATCTAGCTACGTCAGGCTGTTGCAAAACGTCTGGATGCGCTTGCTGGCTTCTTCCAGCGCCTTGTTCGAGGTCGCATAGGAAATGCGGAAGAACGGCGACAGGCCGAACGCCGCGCCATGCACCACCGCCACGCCCGTCGCTTCCAGCAGTTCGCCGGCAAAGGTCGCGTCGCTGTCGATCACCTTGCCGCCCGGCGTCTTCTTGCCGATCAGCTTGCGGATCGAGGGATAGACATAGAAGGCGCCTTCCGGCTTGGGGCATTCGATGCCCGTCGCCTGGTTCAGCATCGATACCACCAGGTCGCGGCGCTCCTCGAACAGCTTCTGGAAGCCGGGAATGAAATCCTGCGTGCCGTTCAGGGCTTCCACCGCCGCCCATTGCGAGATTGAGGTGGCGTTGGTCGCCGACTGCGACTGCAGCTTGGCCATCGCCTTGATCAGGTCTTCGGGACCGGCGCAGTAGCCTATGCGCCAGCCCGTCATGGCATAGGCCTTGGACACGCCGTTCATGGTCAGGGTGCGGTCGTACAGGCCCGGCTCGACTTCCAGGATGGTGGTGAACTTGAAGCCGCCATAGACCAGATGCTCGTACATGTCGTCGGTCAGCACCCAGACATGGGGATGCTTCATCAGCACATCGGTCAGGCCCTTGAGCTGCTCGCGGGTGTAGCAGGCGCCGGTCGGGTTGGAGGGCTGGTTGAAGATCAGCCACTTGGTCTTGGGCGTGATCGCTTTATCCAGCGCTTCGGGGGTGAGGCGGAAGCCATCTTCCAGGCTGCATTCGATGATGACCGGCTTGCCGCCGCCCAGCATCACGATGTCGGGATAGGAAACCCAATACGGCGCGGGCACAATGACTTCGTCGCCCGGATTGACCGTCGCCATAAGCGCGTTGAACAGAATGGTCTTGCCGCCCGGCGACACGAAGGTCTGCGACGGCTTGTAGTCGATATTGTTCTCGCGCTTGAACTTGGCGGCGATGGCGGCGCGGAGTTCGGGAATGCCCTCGACGGCGGTGTACTTGGTCTGGCCGTCATTGATCGCCTTGATGGCGGCGTTCTTGATGTTCTGCGGCGTGTCGAAATCCGGCTCGCCCGCGGCCAGGCCGATCACGTCGCTGCCCGCCGCCTTCAACTCGCGCGCCTTGGTGGTAATCGCGATGGTGGGCGACGGCTTGATGCGGCCAAGGGACTCGGCAAGAAAGTCTTTGGGCAGGGGCATGGGACACAGCCTTGAAAACGCGGGCGGTGGATAACAATGCGCAGCCGCCGGGGCAAGAACAGACCAGCAAAACCGGCCATTTTCCTGTGAACCCCTGCCCTTCCAGGCCCAAAAGCGGCCAATCGCCGGGCGCCCGGCATGCTAGGCTTGCGCAAGAGACATAATGAGTCGCTCAGGGATGCGCGCCCTTCACCTGCTGATGGCCTTTGCCGTGCTGGCGCTTGCCGCCTGCTCCAAGCCCACGCCGCCTGTCGGCAAGTGGGAAGGCGGCACCGAACGCGGCGGCGTGCTGGTGGTGGCGCGGGTCGAGATATTGCCCAGCGGCCTGGTGCGGGTGATGGCGCCCGACATCACCAACGCCACACAGGAACAAATCCCGTCGCTGCGCGAGCGCCTGGCCGCCGACCTGGTCAATGGCTGGGCCGATGTCGGCCCGCGCGAAATGGATTTCGACGGCAAGACCTTCCGCTGGCCGGACAAGATCGCGCCGCAGATGGTGTGGGACAAAAAGTCGAACCAGATCACGCTGCAGCTCTACATCGGCGCCAACAAGGCATTGCCGGTGCCGCTACGCCCCGTGTCGGAGTTTCACGACAGTCCTTGGGCGTGTGGGTGAGGAGCGGGTTGCCGAAGGCAAACGAAATGGTCCAGTGGACCATTTCGAGCGACGAACGCGCCGAGCTTGGGCGAGGCGCCGGGCGAAATCGCAGGCCCCTTCAAGCGTTGACAAACTGTCCGTAAAAACCGAGCCTTCGGCCATAATATAAAAGCCGCCCGCCTTCGCGGATGCGGCATGGGTTGGAATTGCGCTTTAGCGCTTAGACAAAAAGGGTGTTGCGGATGTCGAAGTTCTCCAAATTGCTGATGGCTGCCTCTTTCGCCGCGCTGGTGTGCGGCGGCGCCGTGGTGGCGCCCGTGCTGGCGCAGGGCACCATGGCCTGGTCGGTCGAGGACAGCACCATCGCCGACATCCTGGCCAACCCCCAGGCCAAGGCGATCTTCCAGAAGCACTTCCCCGACGTTGCCGCCGACAAGCGCCTGGGGTCCGCGGGCGACCGCACCCTGCCGGAAATCCGCGAGATGGCGCCGGCCCGCCTTGTCCGCTCCGCGCTGGATGCGATGGACGCCGACCTCAAGGCGCTGCCACCGCGCAAGATCGCCGCCGCGCCGCCGCCCCCCGCCGTCAATGAATGGCTGACCTGGGGCTATGACCCGGAGCGTTCGGGCTGGAACCGCGCCGAAACCTCGCTGACCAAGTCAAACGTGAAGGGCCTGCGCCAGGTGTGGAGCACGCAGTTGTCCGTGCCGACCAACATTGATGTTCTGTCCACCGTCACCGCGCCGGTGATCGCCGCGAACGTGCCGATGCCGGGCGGCAACAAGGACGTGATGGTCATCTTGGGCGCCAACGACGTTCTGTATGCGATCGATGCCGCCAGCGGCGCGCAGTTGTGGCAGAAGAGCTATCCCAATCCGCACAAGCCGACCAAGGCCGCGGACTGGCTGTGCCCCAACACCCCCAACGCCACGCCGACAATCGATAAAGCGCGTGGCCTGATCTTCTTCATGGCCAGCGATGGCCTGCTGCGCGGCATTTCGCTCGCCGACGGCGCCGAGAAGATGAAGCCGGTGGAATTCATCGCACCCTTCGGCCGCGCCTGGAGCCTCAACCTAATCGATGGCATCGTCTACACCACCAGCGGCCGCGCCTGCGGCGAAGTGGTGGACAAGACCTCGCCCATGTATGACGCCGCGCGTTCGGGCCTGCGCCGCGTGCCCGCCGGTCCGATGCTGGATGCGTCGGCGGTTCAGGCTGCCGATACCCGCAACCTGGAAAATGTGCGCGTGACGCGCTTCTACACCTCGGGCGCGCGTCCTGCCGCGCCGTGGGGCCGTGGCGGCCTGGCGCGCGGTCCGGGAAACAGCGTCTATCTGGAAACCAGCAACGGCCGCTATGACCCGGCCGCCGGCGATTTCAGCGAAAGCATCCTGCGCCTCGCCCCCCAGGCGACGCGGCTGATGGACAGCTTCACCCCCACCAACTACGCCCACAACCTGGCTAAGGACCTGTCGGGTTCGGCCTCGCCGGTGGTGTTCAACTTTGCCGGCAAGACGCTGGTGGCCGCCTCGCAGAAGGAAAGCGTGCTGCGCATCCTGGATGCCGAAAAGCTGGGCGGCGACAATCACATGACGCCGCTCTGGGCCTCGCCGCGCCTGGGCAATGACGCGGAAACCGGCACCGATCCGGGCCGCGGCGTGTGGGGCGCGATCACCACCTATGAAAACCCGCAAGGCCGTCGCTTCCTCTATTTGCCGATGCTGGGCGAACCTTCCACCCAGTCGCCGGTCTTCCCGATCACCAACGGCCCGCGTCCCAATGGCAGCGTGCTGGCGTTCGAGATGAAGAACGACAATGGCAAGATCAGCGCCGTGCCGGTCTGGACCTCGGACGACATGGTGATGCCCGACCCGCCGGTGGTGGCGAACGGCGTGCTCTATGCGCTGGCCAGCGGCGGACAGGCGATGCAGAACTTCGCCAAGCCGGGCGATCCGCGCATGCCGCGCAACATCAGCGCCAAGCTGCGCTCGACGCCGGTGACGAACATGCAGTTGTTCGCCTATGACGCCGAGACCGGCAAGCGGCTGTGGACCAGCGGCAAGACGCTGGACAACTGGGTGCATTTCAGCGAGCCGGTCGTGGCGCTGGGCAAGGTGTATGTCGTCACCCATGACGCCCGAGTCATCGCCTTCGGGCTTCGAAAGTAGCCTTCGGCGCTTGGGCAAATAATCATCACAAAAGTCAGACATTTCAGACGCGCAATGTTCAGCCGCCCCCAAAGGGGCGGCTGAATTTTCGTCACACAAAATTGTTTCGCCGGGCCTGAACGAAGCGGCCTTTGGCGACATTCCGTTACAAATTTGAAAGCCTGCCCGCTTTGCGTCCGGCCCGTGCGGTAGGAAGCTGATCAAGGCCGCGCGTCCGTCCGGCGCTCCACCTTAAGGACGCAGGCCACTCTACGGACGGCCGGACCGGCTTTGGTGCCCCCCACGTAAAGCCACCAGTCCGGCCGTCCATTTTCCTTCCCCCTGCATCCAACCGGGTCATTCCAGGCATCAAGGTCGCAGGGCCTTTTTTCGGGCCAGGGGGCGGCCATATTTGCGGGATTGGGCCGGAGCGGGTATCAGGGCCTTAACATTCATCCGGTATTTTCGCGGCGGGGCCGCATTTATTTTGGCAAAGAGAGTTCGATGAAGTCCTTGTTTCCTGCCGCCCTTATGCGGGGCGTGAGCGTCAGCGCGCTGGTCATCACCCTTGCCGCCTGCACGGCCAATCCCCAGCCGCTGGACCGTCCCGGCGACGTGCCCCAGACCTTCACCGCGCCGATGGACAAGACCGCGCCGGTCTGGCCCATGGCTAACTGGTGGACGCTGTACGGCACCGACGAACTGGCGCCGCTGCAGGAAACCGCCCAGCGCGAAAATCTCGACATCGCCATGGCCGGCGCACGCGTGCTGCAGGCCGAAGCCAATGACGGCGTCGCGCTGTCGGCGCTGTTCCCCACCATCAACGCAGAAATCGGCGGCACCCGCGCCGGCGGCAATTCGTCCGTGCCGCGCGCTACCAACCGCTTCAATGCCGGCCTGACCGCCAGCTATCAGCAGAGCTTCTTCGGCGGCGAATATCACAACCTGCGCGCCGCGCGCGAAAACCTGCGCGCCCAGCGCTATGCCGCCGCCGTCACCGGCATCTCGGTGTCCGCCGCGGTGGCCGACCAGTATTTCACCATCCTGTCGCTGCGCGAGCGCATCGCCATCAACAAGGAAAACGTCGCCGCCGCGCGGCGCATCCTGACCATCACCGAAGCCAAGGTTTCCAGCGGCGTGTCGTCGAACCTGGACCTGGCCGAACAGCAGGCCATCGTGGCGCAGCAGGAATCGCGCCTGCCGGGCCTGGTCGCGCTGGAACGCGAAGCCCGTTACGCGCTGGCGATCTTGCTCGGCCGTCCGCCGGAAAATTACGACATCAAGGCGCAGAATCTCGACGGCATCCAGTTGCCGGCGGTGCAGCCGGGCCTGCCGTCCGAACTGCTGCTGCGCAATCCGTCGGTGGCGCAGGCGGAAGCCTCGCTCTATGCCGCCCATGCCAATGTCGATGCGGCCCGCGCGGCCTTCTTCCCCTCGCTGGGGCTGACCGGCTCCGCCGGCTATGGCCCGGTGGCGGCCCTGTCGAACCTCTTCAATCCTTCGACCTTCGTGTGGAGCATCGGCGGCAGCGTGCTGCAGACCATCTTCAGCGGCGGCCGCATCAGCGCCCAGAACGACTTCGCCAAGGCGCAGCAGCAGGAGCTGATCGCCAACTATCGCAAGGTCGTGTTCACCGCCTTCAGCGATGTGGAATCCGCGCTGGGCCAGACTCAGGCCACCGCCGAACAGTTGCGCTTCGTGGAAGTTCAGACGCGCGCCAGCGCCGAAGCTTTCCGCATTTCCGAACTGCAGTACCGCGAAGGCACCATCGACATCCTGTCGCTGCTGAACGCCCAGCAGTTCCTGTTCAATGCCCAGGACTCGCTGGTGCAGGTCAAGCTGGCGCGCCTGCGCACCAGCCTGGCGCTGTACAACGCGCTGGGCGGCGGCTGGGACCAGAAGACGTCCGATGGCACGTATAAAAACCAGTTGGACTGGTGGCCGCTCTAAGCGCACTCACATCGATATGAAAAGGGCGCCCATTGCGGCGCCATTTTTGTTTCAGCGGAGATTTCCGGCCGTTGCTTTGGGCTGATACGGCTCTTCCAGATACTTGATCTCATCATCCGTCAGCTTGATCTCGACGGCGGCGATGGCGTCTTCCAGATGGCTCATCTTGGACGCGCCCACGATCGGCGCGGTGATGCCCTTGGACAGGATCCAGGCGGTGGCGATCTGGGCGTTCTTGCGGCCGTGCTTCTGGCCCAGTTCTTCCACCCGCCGCAGCGTTTCCACATCGGCGTCCGAGAACTGCATATCCAGCACATTGTCGCTCTGGGCGCGGGTGCTGCTTTTCTCCAGCGCCCTGGCGGCGGACCGCCCCAGGAAACCGCGGCAGAGCGGGCTCCACGGGATCACGCCCACGCCGGCATCACGGCACAAGGGCAGCATGTCGCGCTCTTCCTCCCGGTAGACCAGATTGTAAAAATTCTGCATCGAGACGAATTTCGTCAGTCCCATCCTGTCGGCGGTGGCCAGATACTTGCCGAACTGCCAGGCATGCATGGAGGACGCGCCGATGTAGCGCGCCTTTCCCGCCTTTACCACGTCATGCAGCGCCTCAATCGTTTCCTCTATCGGCGTGTCATTGTCGAAGCGGTGGATCTGGTAGAGGTCGACATAGTCCATGCCCAGCCGCTTCAGGGAATCGTCGATGGCGTACAGGATATGCTTGCGCGACAGGCCGCCATGGCGGCCGTCGACCGGGAAATAGACCTTGGTCGCCAGCACATAGGATTCGCGCTTGCCGCCGAAATCCTTCAGCGCCCGGCCCACAACTTCTTCCGAAGCGCCTTGCGAATAGATGTCGGCGGTGTCGAAGAAATTGATGCCCGCTTCCAGGGCACGCTTGATGAAGGGGCGGCTGGCCTCTTCTTCCAGCACCCAGTCACGCCATTTGGGCGTGCCATAGGTCATGGTGCCCAGGCAGATGCGTGAGACCTTCAGGCCGGTGGACCCCAGGCGGGCATATTCCATGTGATCGACTTTCCAAAACCAAAAAGGGTTTTAGAAGCCGAACAATGGTCCCGCAATCTTCTGGATCAGATTCTCGAATTTCAGCGGCGCGGTGGTGACAGCCAGGTTGATGCAATCCTCGCCCGGATCGGCAATGGGGCTGTGGCGCAAGTTGCCATCGGCGATTTGCAGGTCGCCCGGACCATAGCTGCCGGTGATGTCGGAGAAGCCCCCCGACAGAACCAGCGTGGATTCCTGCCCGCGATGGGTGTGGTGCCCGACTTCCGTTCCGGGCGCGCCGCGCAGCAGCTTGGCGCTGATGCCATCGCGCTTAAAAAGCGGCTTGTAGGCCAGGCTGGGGCCCATCCGGCGCCAGCGCACATCCGACAGATCCCCGCCCAGATAGGGGCGCAGCACGCCCGGCGTGCCGTCGCGCGAAGGCGGCAGCCGCGCCGGCGCGGGCGCCGGTTCATCCAGCCGCGCCAGCAGGGCATCGCGCGCGGCGGCTGACAGCGGCGCGGCGGGCAGCGTGTCCAGCAGGCCGCCGCCGATCTTTTCCATCAGCGCCACCGACCGGCGGCACTGGGCGCAGAAGACCATGTGGGTGGCGATGATCAGCCCGATGGCTTCATCGCTGGCGCCGCCGGCATAGGCCAACAGCAGGCTTTCATCGGGGTGATGGCGAATGTTCATGATGCATCCCCCAGGGCCGCTTTCAGCCGCGCCATGGCCAGGCGCAGCCGCGACTTCACCGTGCCCAGCGGAATACCCTGCTCCGACGCGATCTGGCTGTGCGGCTTGTCGGCGAAAAAGGATTGTTCGATCACCGCGGCCTGGTCCGGCGGCAGGGTTTTCAGCGCCGCGCGCAAGCGCACTTCATCGGCGGCCAGCGTTATCACCGCGTCAGCATCGGGCTCGGCCTCAGGCTCGAAATCCTGCGGGTCGAGTTCCGGGCGCTTCTCGCGGCGGATGGCGTCGATGCGCAGGTTGCGCGCGATGGTGAAAAGCCAGGTGGCCGCCGAGGCCTTGGAAGCGTCGAACAGGTGCGCCTTGCGCCACAGGCTGAGCATGGCTTCCTGCGCCAGGTCTTCGGCCTGGGACGGGGGCGCGCCCAGCCGCATCAGGTAGGATTTGATGCGGGGCGCGAAATGGTCGAACAGCGCGGCAAAGGCGGCGCGGTCCTTGGCCTCGGCCACGCGCCGCAGCAAAGCATCCATCGCCAGGGCCTCAGGCGCGCGCGTCATGGCCAGGCGCGGCAACGCTGCCCGGAGGACCACCGGGCGAAAACGAGGAAAATCGGGGCTTTGGACATGCGCCAACATAGCGGATTCTACGCAAAAGCAAGGTAACTGGATCAGGCTTGATCCGCGGGCCCGCCCGGTTCGTAGTGAGGATATGGCTAACTCTGCGCTTTACGAAGGATGGGTGATGCACCGGCGGCTGCGGCCCCGGCATCACCGGTTCAAATACCGCGTTTTCGCTATGCTGCTGGACCTGGATGAACTGCCCCGGCTGGACAAGAGCCTGAAGCTTTTCGCCTGGAACCGCCGCGGTTTTTTCAGCTTCCACGACCACGACCATGGCGACAGGCCCGATCTGAAAGCCTGGCTGGACGATCTGCTGACCGGCGCCGGCATCACGGCGGATGGGGGACGGCAGGTGCTGTGCTATCCGCGCATCCTTGGTTATGTCTTCAACCCGCTGTCGGTTTGGTTCTGCCGCGAAGCCTCCGGGGCGCTGAAAGCCATCATTTACGAGGTGCACAACACTTACGATGAGCGGCATGCCTATGTGCTGCCGGTGGAGGATGAAGCGCTGGTGCGGCACGGCTGCGCCAAGGCCTTTTATGTTTCGCCTTTTCTCACGCCTGACTGCCGCTACAATTTTCGCATCCGGCCACCCGGTGAAAATGTCTCCGTCGCCATCAACGAAGACGAAGCCGGACAGCCGATCCTCAACGCATCGTTCGCTGGCGACCGCCACCCGCTGACGGACCGCACCCTGCTGCGGATGCTGTTTGCCTATCCCCTGATGACCCTGAAAGTGGTGGTGGCGATCCATTTCGAGGCCGTGCGGCTGATGGCCAAGGGTATCCGCCGCCATCCCCATGCGCCCAAGGCGCTCTATTCCCCGGCGGAATAAACCCACCCGGTGGATAGAATCCGGGAACTCATGGAACTTTTGACCGAGCCCACGCATTCTTTCCAGGCAACGGCCCTATCTGGCCGTGCGGGATCCTGCCTGTATGACCTCCATCGAAAGCGCTTCGGCCCAGCCAGAAGCCTGGCTCAAACTGGACCGGGATGGCCGCACGCTGGCCGTGGGCGGTGCGTGGACTATTGCCGAGGCCGCCCGGCTGGACCGTGAGCTGGACGGCCTTGAGCTGTCCGGTGGCGAACTGGCGATCGACGGGACCGAGATTTCGCGGCTGGACAGCGCGGGAGCATGGCTGCTGCTGCGCACCCGCAAGACTGTGGAAGCGCAGGGCGGCACGGTTTCGCGCTTCGACGTGCCGGAACTGTACCAGCCGTTGATCGAAAACCTGAACCAGTAGCGCAAGTCCGAGGCGCGAAAGCCGCGCATACCCACCGGCTTTCGCGGGCGGCTGTACAAGATCGGCCGCGCCCTAAAGCGCCTTCACCGCTTTTGCCAACATCTGCCACGGGACAATATCCCAATGGTTTGCCGCCAACGGCGACGGCGATGGCAGGATAAACACCCGCGTTTCACCCAGCTTCGCGGCCTGCTCGCCCGCGATGGCGCGCGGCCCCATGACCTTGCGTCCGGCATTGAGACTGGTGAAGGCCAGGATCGCAGGCTGCACCTTCAGCACCCGCGCGCGCAGCGCGGCCGCCGCGTCGCCAGCCAGCGCCTCGCGGGGCAGTTGGTGGTCCATGCCGTAAACATTCTTGGCGATGTCGGTCAGGCCGATGCCATGGTCCCACAGCAGTTCATATTCCTGAGGCGCGAAAAGACGCGGCGTCAGCCCCACCGCATGCAGCGTCTTCCAGAATTTGTTCTGACTGTGGGCATAATAGGCCTGCTGAAGCGCCGACACCCGTCCCGCCGCCGTGCCGCAGAACACCAGCTTCAGGCCCGGTCTTAGCCGATCCGGCAGGATGTGCTTTTCCTTCGCCACTAATGCGACTGGATAAACCGCACCATGTCCTCGCGCAACGTGGTCTTGCCGCGAAAGCCCGGCGCCAGCGACAAGATGATGCCCACATGGGCAACGTCGGAATACTTGATCACCTCGACTTCGCTGCCATGGCTTTTCAGCTTCGCCGCCATGCGGTCGGTGTTGCGGGGAAGGACGGTGGTGTCCGCCGTCCCGGTAGCCAGCAGCATGGGTGGACGCTTGCCGTCGACATGATTGATCGGCATGGAATCCTTGTTGTTGGCGCCATGGAACATGTCGATATATTGGGCTTCCGTGAACGGCAGGGCGTCATACGGACCGGCAATGCCGATCACGCCGCGGATCCAGTCCAGCTTGCCGCCCGCTTCTTCGATGAATTTGGGCTCCGACGCCAGCATCACCGCATTATAGGCGCCGGCCGAGTGACCCGAAACAAAGATGCGCCCCGGATCGCCGCCGTGATCACGCGCATGGCCATGCACCCAGGCAAGCGCGCGGGCGGCGTCTTGCGCAAAGGCGGGATATTTCACCTGCGGATAGAGACGATAGTCCGCCACCACCGTGACAATGCCCTTGCTGGCGAAAGACTGGCCAAAGGCCAGGTACTGCGCCCGATCGCCCGACGACCAGGCGCCACCATAGAAGAACAGCAGCACCGGCGCAGGCCCGGTCAGCCCGTGCGGAACGTAGACATCCAGTTTGTGGCGCGGGTCAGGGCCGTAGGACAGGCCCTCGCGAATGTCATAGCCCGACTTGGGTACCAGCAGGTTGAGGGCACCCACCGGCGAGCAGGCCGACAGCAGCGCGGCCCCCAGCGTGGCAAGGCCTGCAAACATCATCGCTTTCCATTTGGGCATGCCAGAAGTACGCGCCAAAGACCGCTTTGGTTCATGTTTTTTGGCAGTCGCGAAGGGGGTTTTGGGGCGACAGCGGCAGGTTCCGTGTGCAAATCTGCCAGCAATAAATATGAGGGAAGGACCCAGATGACTTTTACCCGCCGCCATTTCCTGCAGACCTCTGCCGCTGTTGCGGCCACCACGGCCCTGCCCGCCCAGGCCCAGGTCAAGACCGGCGGCAAGCTGCCGTCCAAATACGCCTACAGCCCCATCTCCTGGGGGACCAATATCGAGGAGGCCGTGCGGATCGGCTCCAAGCTGGGCTTCCCGGGCGTTGAGCCCTTCCGCCACAACGTCCTGAACTATCTCGACCGTCCGCTGGAATTGAAGAAGCTGATGGATTCGCAGAACATCCGCATGGTCACCTGTTCCAATGGCGGCGGCGGCAACTTCACCACCAATTTTTACGACCCCGCGCTGGTCGACAAATCGGTGAGCGATCACATCGCCTTCGCCCGCACATTCATCAAGCCGTTCGGCTATTGCCGGCATTTCAAGATGAACATGGGCCCGCGCCCCAAGGGCTATGACACCACCGACGAACAGATCAAACGCTGCGCCGACGCGATGAACCGCATCGGCAAGGAAACCATCAAGGACGGACTGAAGCTGGCGCCGCATCCGCACGTCAATTCGCTGGTGCAGACCCAGCATGAAGTCGACCTGCTGATGAAGGAAACAGACCCCGCCTATGTCGGCATGTGCGCGGACTTCGCCCATCTGGTGCTGGGCGGCATCGTGGTGGAAGAACTGTTCGAAAAATACTGGCCGCGCGTCACCGCGATCCATTACAAGAGCGCGCCGTCGCGCCTGCGCTACAACCGCGAGGTGGCGGTGCCGCGCAGCGGCCCGGAAGCCGGCGGCCATTACTGGTTCCGCGCCATGAGCGATCACGATTCGGGCGGCGTGGATTTCCCCAGCCTCCAGAAATTCCTGATCGAGAAGAACTATTCGGGCTGGGTCACGCTGGATTACGACGCCTCGATGATCCACCGCGCCAGCACGATGGAATCGCTGCTCAATGCCGAAAAGCGGTACATGGAAGATGTGCTGAAGGTCGACATGCAGGCCAACATGACCGGCTTCAACTAAACGCTGACCTCACTTCGGCAAACGGCAAAAGCCCGCGATCCTGTTGAGGTTGCGGGCTTTTTCGCATCCGGACTGCTGCACTGCACACTTTTTCACCAGACTGGTGGATGCGGATCGTTTTATCCCGGTGAATGTTACCTATTTTCAAGGTTCCAATTTGGTGCCTTAATGTTGCAGCGCATCATAGGAGCCGTTCATGGGCCAGGAACCGACCAGCACCTTTTTCAGCCATGTGAAGCCGGGCGATACCGAATTCAAGCCGGGCGGGCTGCGCGATTTCTTCCTGTATCGCGATCTTGGCATCGCGGGCGCCACCAACGGCAAGGTCATCGCCCATCTGGTCAAGGCCAACCTTCCGCCGGAAAACGGCACCGGCTGGCACT
This sequence comes from uncultured Alphaproteobacteria bacterium, assembly GCA_903837555.1. Taxonomy (GTDB): domain Bacteria; phylum Pseudomonadota; class Alphaproteobacteria; order Micropepsales; family Micropepsaceae; genus Rhizomicrobium. The sequence goes on along the minus strand of CAILUV010000089.1, from coordinate 30,862 downwards.
ATCACGTCTGCGACTTCCAGATCGTGATCATGACCAAGGGCTGGGCCAAGTTCATGTATGAAGACAAGGTCACGCTGGTAGAAGCCGGCGATGTGGTGCACCAGCGCCCCGGCATGGTGCACTACCTGTTCGATTATTCGCCCGACATGGAGTATCTGGAGATCGTGTCACCCGCGGATTTCGGTTCGGTCGATGCGCCGCCGGCGACAGAAACCGTGCCGCCGGTTACGCCCTGGAAGTAGTCAATCCCGCTGCACCAGCCCTTGGCGTGCGAGGCTAGCCCTTTGGCAGCAGTCCCGCGGCTTTGAGCGCGCGCCGGATAATGCCTTCCATCCGGGCATTGGCGACGCGCTGCGGCGCCAGCACATCTTCCATTGTGGGCAAGGCAGGCCCGGGTGGCACGATACGGATTTCCGGCTTGGGCTGGGCCGGGGCGGCGTCGATCAGGCCCCAGAACTGCGCGATGCGCCGGGTGGAAGAAATTCCGGTTTCCAGAATGAAGGGCGCGGGCACGCCCATATCGCGGCTGTCGATCGGCGCGCCGTGGGCCATGCCCGCTATGGTGACAACTTCCAGGCGGTCGCCCCAGGCAAGCCGGGTGACGCCGCCGGACGTCTCCTGAACCGCATCCGCCAGTTTCACACCGTGCAGGTCGGCCCATTGCGCCACGGCCGCCTGGGCGTTGTTGAGGTTCACCGTGGCGTCCAGGTCGCCGTGCCAGATGGAAATCCTCGGCCATGGCCCTTTGTGCGGCGACGCCGCCCGCACCAGATCGCCCCATTCGCGCGGCGCTTTCAGCGGCGCGCTGCGCATCGCGTCCAGCGCATCGCGCACATTGCCCGCCGCGCCGAACGGCAGCCCGGCAATGATGGCCCCGCCCGCAAACATTTCCGGAGACGTCGCCAGCATCACCGCCGTCATGGCGCCGCCCGCCGACAGGCCGGTGATGAAAATGCGCGAGGCATCCAGCGCGTGGTTTCCGAGCATGGTCTTGATCATCGACGCGATGGAAGCGGCTTCACCATCGCCGCGCCGCGTATCATCGGGATTGAACCAGTTGAAACAGGTATGGGGATTGTTGAGCGACTTCTGCTCCACCACCAGCACGGCAAAGCCATTGCGCGCCGCAAGTTGCGACCAGCCGGTGCCGAAGTCGTAGCCGCCTGCGGTCTGGCCACAGCCATGCAGCACAACCACCAGCGGCGCGCCCTTCTTCAGGCCGGGCGGCGCATAGCTGAACATGCGCAGATTGCCGGGATTGGGGCTGAACGCGGTTTCGACCAGGATCGTCTGCACGGGCGCAGCCCTGCGCTTCAGGGGATTGGGCTTTCCAACGAGCCCTAGACCATCAATGCGCATCCATGCCGCCAATCTACGCCACATAACTCGGCACCTGATATTATGTTGCAGTGCAGCAATTACAAGGCAAGTGCCCCGCTATCGCGGCATTTACCCAACTTTTACCCTGAAATCGGCTTTGCCGGAGCCAGCCGTGCGTCCTGTCGTTAGCAAGACATGGGATATTTTGCCGGTGCCCAAGACTTGCGCAATCTGTTGTCGGTGGCCGCCAAGCTTCGCGGCCTGGCTGACGACTCTGTGTTGTGGGCGGACAAGGATTTGTACCTTACCGCTGCGGCCGCGCTGGAAGCGCGCGCCGAACGCCTGGCGTCACATCTGCCCGACGAACCCTTCGACAGCGGTATGGATTTCCGCCTGCACCGCCCGGTGAACATGATGGTCTAGTACCCCTCTCCTAGGGTGCTGGCGTCAGCAGCGGCTTGCCCTTGTCGACCGTCCAGGTGTTGATCAGCTTCACCGGCTGATCGCCCAGCAGCACGGCGCGGTGCACCTGACCGCGCGTCACCAGGAAACTGTCTCCCGGTCCCAACTCGCGCGAAGGCTGCCCTTGAACATCCAGGCGGATGCGGCCCTGCGCGACATAGGCCATTTCCGATCCAAAGTGGGTATGGAAGGGATTGCCCGCGCCGGGTGGGGTGTCGACCATGCCAAAAATTGTTTCCTGTGCCGGACTGGTGGCGACATCGGTCTGCTGCAGGACGGTGCGCTTGGGCGCGGGCTTGGCCGGCTCTTGCGCGAGTGCGGGGGAAACGGCGACAAATAGGGACAGAACCAGCAATGCGCGCATGGGGACCTCTTCTTGATTATGCGCGGAAGATTAACCCAGCTTGGACGGGCGGGACAGGGATGGAGCAATACCTCTACTTCGGCAGCCTGGGGCTGCACGAGCGCCAATATCAGGTACCCAATTTCATCGGCCTGGCGCTGAACCCCGCCCATGACCGCGAAATGGCGCATGACCTGATCGCGCCCCTGCCCTTTGCCGATGGCGTCATCGCCAAAGTGCAGGCGCAGGACGTGCTGGAGCACCTGCCGCTGGACAAAGTCCCTACTGTGCTGGACGAAATTTACCGCGTGCTGAAACCGGGCGGGATCTTTCGACTCAGCGTGCCGGACTATCGCTCGCCGGTTCTCAAGCGCCGTTCCATCTATGACGCGCGCGGCCGGGTGACGGGCGATCTGCTGATGGGGGCCACGCCGTATTTCGACGACACCACAGGCGATGCGCGGGTGCGCTTTTCAGAAGACGGCCATGCCCATGTCTGGTTTCCCCGCTATGAGCTGATCACCCACCTGATCCTGAAGTCGCAGATACGCAAAAGCGCCGAGATCAAATTCTACCAATGCTTCCTGGACGACCACACCTATCTGTGCGAACCGGTTCCAGAAAACGAAATGTTCGTGCAGCGCGCCGCGCCGCACGACATGCGCGCGGGTGGCGCGCCGGTTTCCATCGTGGCGGATTTCACCAAATAGACGATTTGCCTATGGCCGCATGGGCCAGTAGAACCACCTCGCCGGAACGCGTGGGTTCCGCCTGTTAGGAACTTCTGCCCTGGCCCGCCACAAACAGTCACTCGCTCATATCGCGTATTTCGTCACCATTTTTATCAAGGGCGTATTCGGCCTGGTAGAAGTGACCCTGGGCCTGATCGTCGCGCTCACGGGATCGCAGCGGCTGCACGGAAAAATCCTGCAATGGACCGACCCGGCCTTATATCAAGGCGGGCGTTCCGAACTGGCGGCGATTTTGCGTGAAGCCGCCGGCGTGCTGGTTCAGTCGCAGAACTTCATCATCTTGTATCTGCTGGTGCATGGCGGGCTGAAAATGGCGATCACCATCAGCCTGCTGCGCGGCCGCGGCGTCTGGATATTCCCCTTCGCCATCACCATTCTGGTCGGGTTCATCCTGTACATGTGCTACGAGCTGAGCGTGCACTGGTCCAACCTGCTGCTGCTGCTGGCGCTGCTGGATGCAGTTACCGTCGCACTGGTGATCAATGAATGGCGGACGTGGAAGGATCACCCCCACCCCGCCATCAAGGAATTGCAGGAAGAGCTGACTTCCTAGGGTCCGCAACTTGACCTTTTTTCTTGCGATGAAATCGCGGAAGTTCCGGCAACGTCATGGGGGCATTGGCGTTTCCACCAAACAAGCTCTCACCCATTTGGAGGAACTCATGACGACTCCCACCGGTCATACCAGCGCCATTCTCGCATCCAAGGTCAAAGGCACCGCCGTTTATAACCATGCGGGCGACAAGATCGGCACGGTGGAAGACATCGTGCTGGACAAGCAGTCCAACCAGATCATGTTCGCCGCGCTGGGCTTCGGCGGCCTGTTTGGCGTCGGCGAGAAGTACTATCCGGTCCCTTGGTCCATGCTGGATTACAATGAGGACAAGGGCGGCTATGTCGTGCCGATCGACAAGGATAATATCGAGAACGCGCCCGCCTACGACCTGAAGGATCTGGTCAAGCATGACGGCAGCCTGGGCGGCATCCGCGAGAAGACCTACGACTATTACCAGATCGACCGCGATTGGAACTAATCTGAGATCCCACCGCCGCAGGAGAAATCCGGCGGCGGTTTTTACTTTGGAGGACATCATGGGACAATCCATCAGCAGCACCGGCGGCGGCCACAAAAAGCAGGGCGCGGCGGATCGTAAGAATCAGCCCAGCACCAATGGCGACCAGCGTCTGTCTGATCAGGACGGCTTCGTGCAGCCGTCGAAAACCAAGCCCGATGGCGGCGCCGAAAAGGGCGCACGCTCGACGCGCTAACGGCACATCAGGAAGTTGCCCATATCCAGGTGAAAGTGATCGGCGTGCTGCTTGTTGTAGCGCGGCCCCAGCACGACGTTGAACACGCCGCAGGCCTGCGCCTGCGCGGCGTCCAGGAAACGGCCCTCCGGCGTATCCTTCCCGAAGTCGCGCAGCATAGACACGCGCTTGCCATTGGCAAATTGAAAGCCAGCAATATTGATGGCATTGGTCGTGGCATGCTGGCTAAGCCTTCCCTCCTTGGCATTGTTGACGTTGCGGCAGGCATAGGTGGCGAGCTGTGTGATGCCTGTGAGCTTTGTCCCCATATGCTCAGTGGCCGCTTCGCCCAGCTGTCCCTGATACCAGTAGAGCGCTGCGGTCACGGCACAGGTGGCGGTGACGCGCGGGGTGAACGCGACCGGGCTGGGTGTGGCCCGCATCACGTTGTCGAAGCGGCATTCCCCGCCCATCTGACGACGCTGGGCGCCCAGACCCAGCAGGGCGTTACCATCCTGTCGGGGCTTTCGGCGGGCGAACGTCTGGCCGCGGGCGACCTGTCCCAGCTCAAGGACGGCGACCGCGTGCGTATCGAACCTGCCCGTTAGGGCAGATCCACCATGGTGATGGTGCCCGGTGCGATCTGCGGAATCAGCAGGCGGTTGCGCTTGATGTCGTAACCGATCGCCGCCGGAATCGCGATTTCCTTGGCGACCTCGGTGATCTCCCCCATGGGCGAGACCTTGTAGACATTCTTGCCGACCTGACTGGCCGCCAGAATGCTGCCATCCGCCAACGGGATCAGCGCGTCGAACTGCGCCGTCGGCAGGCTCTTTTCCTTGATGAGCTGTCCGGTCTGGGCGTTGCGGAACGAAATGTTCACGCCGCGGCCCGCATGGATCAGCGTGCCATCAGGCATCACCGCCACGCCATTGGGCTTTTCCATGATGTCGTCACGCGGATGCACCAGCGAAACCTGTCCCGACGGCGAAACGCGGATGATGGTGCCAGCCGTACCACCGTTGTCGCTGATATAAGCCGTACCATCCTTGGTCACGAAAATATCGTTGGGGCGGTTGGCGCCCGGCAGGGCGACCTCACCGCGCGGCGCGCCGGTCTTCAGGTCGAACTTGCGCATATGGGTGATGTCGGCCACCCAAATCATGTCGTTCTGGATATAAATGCCCAGCGGGTCGATCAGCGTGGCGCCGTTCTTGCCGCCTTCGATGAATTTGAGGTTGGTGATCGCGCCATCGGGCGACATCAGCGAGATGTAGCCGTTATTTTCCGGGCCGCGCGTGTTCAGGTTCGAGATGATGTAGCGGTCGTTGGCCGCGTCATAGCGGATGCATTCCGAATTGGTCAGTCCGAGATTGGTCAAGACCCGCTGCTTGGAAACATCGGCGGTGGACGGCACGGGCTGAGCCGAGGCGGCGCCCATCAGGGTGAAGTTGGCGGCGGCGGCCAGCAGGGCCAGGCGGATGGACGTCATGAAAATCTCCCTGAGAACAATGATGCAAAAATACTATGCGGATCGTGGCAATTGCGTAGCGTTCTCAGCCCAGATTCTGCTCCACGGCAGCCGGGCCCCGCTTCAGTTCGTCGCGCAGCCGGTTCATGTCCAGCGCCTTTTCCCAGCGCGCCACCGCCAGGGTCGCGACCCCGTTGCCAATGATGTTGGTGATGGCCCGGCACTCGCTCATGAAGCGGTCGATGCCCACGATGGTTGCCAGCGCCACCATAGGAATGGCGGGCACCACGCTGAGCGTCGCGGCCAGGGTTACGAAGCCCGCACCGGTCACGCCGCTGGCGCCCTTGGAGGTCAGCATGGCGACCAGGATGATGGTCACCATCTGCATGGCGCTGAGATCGGTGTTGGTGGCCTGGGCCAGGAACAGGATCGCTAGCGTCAGATAGATGTTGGTGCCGTCGAGATTGAAACTGTAGCCCGTGGGCACCACCAGGCCGACCACGGCGGGCGCCGCGCCCAGCCGCTCCATTTTTTCCATCAGCTTGGGCAACGCCGGTTCGGAGGACGACGAACCAAGCGTGATCAGCAATTCCTCGCGGATATAGGTCAGGAAGCGCCACAGCGAGAAGCCAATTGCCTTGGTGATGAGCCCCAGCACGATGGCCACGAACAGAAAACAGGTGATGTAGAAGCAGGCGACCAGCGCCCCTAGCGGCAACAGCGATTCCAGGCCATAGCGCCCGATAGTGAAGGCCATGGCGCCGAACGCGCCGATCGGGGCCAGCCGCACCACCATATGGATGATGCCGAAAAAGACCTTAATCACCTTTTCCAGCCCGCCCGCCACCGTGCGGCCCGCTTCGCCCAGCTTGGTGCAGGCATAGCCGAACAGGATGGCGACCAGCAAAACCTGCAACAGATCTCCGCTGGTCAGGGCGCCCAGAAAGGTGTCGGGAATAATGTGCATCAGGTGCTCGGTGACGCTGTCGGCCTGGGCGCGGCTGACATAGGCGGCGGTGACTGACGGATCGAGCGTGGCGGGATCGATGTTGAAGCCCGCGCCGGGGCGCACGAAATGACCCACGACAAGACCGATGACCAGCGCCAGTGTCGAGACCACTTCAAAATACAGGATGGCCTTGCCGCCAATGCGGCCGAATTTCTTCATGTCGCCCATCTGGGCGATGCCCAGCGCCACGGTGCAGAAGATCACCGGCGCGATCACCATCTTGATCAGCTTAATGAAGGCGTCGCCCAACGGCTTGAGGGCCGCGCCGGTCTCCGGCCACAGCGCGCCGACCAACAGGCCCAGCACGATGCCGATCAGCACCTGGATATAAAGTGTCCCCAGCAGGCGTCTTGCCACAATGATCCCCTTTTGACCGGCTCTGCTAGTCTTCAGCCCTTTTAACACGGTTTTATCAGGGGGATAGGCGCTGAGACTTTATCAATCCGGCTTGTTCTTGCGCGGCAAGGCATAAGCGATCAACTGGTCGCTTGCGGCCTTGCCCATCGCCTAATGACCGCCCGCGGCGATGACAACATATTGCCGTCCGTCCCGGTCCATATAGGTGGTCGGCGTGGCGGCGCCCGGCGCCGGCAGCGGTGCCGTTGAAGATCACCAACCCGCCATAGCCGCTGCTAGTGCCGACATCGGATTCGCCGCCATATCTTGCGGCAATATGGCATAAGATTGTGTGTGTGGGGGGGGAGGCGGCGGGGCACGCCGCGGGCGGCTTATCGCGCGTTCTTGTCTAGGCTGAACTCAATCGGGACGATCACCCAGGCTTCCACCGGGTTGCCGTTCTGCTTGGCCGGCTGGAATTTCCATTTCTGCACCGCGGCCCAGGCGGATGCATCCAGCCGCTCATATCCAGATGACTTGAACAACTGGATGTCCTGCGGTTCGCCCACGGCGCTGACACGAACGCGCAACTGCACGACGCCGACCTCGCGCAGCCGGCGCGACATGTTCGGATATACGGGCGCGGGATTGTTCAGGTAACCCGCATCGAAAAGCGGCGGCGTAATGGGCGCCGCTTCCGCACCCTGGGTATCGGTTGCGACCTGCGCCGGAGGAGGCACCGCCCGGATCGCTGTCGGCGAGGGCGCCGCGGCAGTGTCTATGATCGGCAGATTGGGCTGCGCCACCTGTGGCACCGGCTCGAGCTTGGGCATCGGCGGCGGTTTGGGCTGGCTCACTTCCGCCGCAGCGATAGATACGGTGATGGTCTGCAGCTCCGCCTGTCTGGGTACGACGAAGGACAGATAGACGAGCGCATATATAAGCGCCCCATGCCAGATCAGGGACACCGTCAAGGACTTCCACCTATGGCGCGGCGGCTGCAGGCGCAGCGTATGGAGATGAGCGGCCATGCCGGCGGGCGCGGGCGGCCCATCGGGGACGTCGTCAGGCCGGGGCGACCAATCGGGATAGGCGATGCTCATGCGCTTGATGGATTTCATCCCAGAATTCGATGAAATCAATAGTCAGTCGCAATCGCACCCGCAAGAGGCTTTTCGCTGCCAAGTGACCGGAATCTAACTAATTGGAAAATATCAATTTTTAGCCGAAAGGATGGCTATTTTCCCGGCACGAAGACAAAGCGCTCGAGCCGCGCCACCTCGTCCTTCCTCACATAATTGCCGATCTCGTGGCGAACTGGCCCATGGACCGGTACGGCCGGTACTCGCGGAACTCCGCCTTCATACGCCGGCTCATCCCGGGAATAAGCATGATGTCCTCGGCCGTGGCGGTGTTCAGATACAGTGGCACGAACATGCGGGTGTAAAGTTGCTGGCGCTCGGTCTCATTCAGGCTCGCCGCCAGTGCGGCGTCCAGATCCTTGGGCGCGGCAAAGAGGCGCCTGGCGAGAAGCGTCTGTGCCAGTTGCGGATTGAGATGCGGCATGGACACCAGCTCGGCTTGCGTCGCGGTGTTGGGATTGAGCAAGGCGGGCCGCGCCGATTGCGCCGCGGCCGGAACCGATGCCAGCAGGATCGCGGCAGCCAGCCAGTTTTTCCAGACCATACTTGTCCTCATTGCGTTAACTTGCGCGGGCCGTGGGTCTTCCATAACCGGACGGCTTCCAGCACGCCAAGAACAGCCAGATGCAAATAGGCTGTCAAGGGATCGAAGGCGCTGAAAACCCAATGAGCAAAGGTCAGCAATGCCGCCAGATGCACCAGATGGTACAAATGCCCCAGTTGTGGCCCAGCCGGCGCATCGACCAGTTGTTGCTGGAAAGGGCCAGGGCGGCGAAAATGACCAGCGCAAGCCAACCGGTCCAGATCTCGGGATAGGCCGCCTCCTCCGCCACCAGCGCGAACGTTTCCTTGCGGATGAGATAGGCGACGACATGCGGCAGCGCATAGGCGAAGGATACCACGCTGAAATAGCGCCGGTTCTGGACCAGCCCGCGCGACCAGCTCCTCCCCTGAAACGACAGCCTCAGCGGCGTCACCGCCAGTGTCAGCAGCAGCAGCCAGACGGAGATACGGCCCCTATGCTGGATATACTCGCCGTAGGAAATCGCCTCGTTCAGGTACCAATAGGTAATGAGCGCCAGGGGAATGCCCAGCAGCAGCCATAAGATATTCGGTCGGTAATCGGTCGGGCGGGGCATGGGCTTCACATCGGTTTGGTCCCCGCCTAGCGTGAACCCAGCCCGCCGATCGGATAGCCCGCCGCTTTTTGCGCATCGAAAAATAAGGGCGCCACTGGTCCCAGCTTGCGCGCATGCGCGATGGCGGCAACATCGCGCGAATACCACAAATCCGCATCGGGCCGGTTGGGCCGAAGGAAGCGTCCGTCCGGTTCGGGCATCCGCATCAAGCCTGTAACCGTCACGCGGCCGGAAGGACGCGCGTAATCGCCCTTATGCGTTGCAGGCACAAAGCCGCGATTGATCATGACCTGCCCTGCCCCGGTATCGGTTGGGCTTTATCTGCTGTCGGGCGTCGCCTGCACGTTGGGTGCGCTCTTCATCAGCCGGCAACTGGCGCAGCAAGTTCGCTAGCAACTGCAAAAAAATCGATGACCCTTACACACGGCCCAAATTCCGGCCTATGATCGCGCATGCCTGCGCTGCCAGTGTCTTGCGGGCGATTCAGAGGACTTCGACAACAATGTCAGACGACGGGCCGATTGCGGCCGAGAAAACAAGCGCTGGCGGGGCGTCACGCCGCCAGGCGCTTGGCGTGATGGGCACAACCGCCGCTGGCCTGGTGGCGACGACGGCGATGCCCGCGCTTGGCGCCACACAATCGGCGACGGCGGTGCTGCGCGCAGACAATCCGGCGCCGCTGCCCGCGCCCCGTGCCGACCTTGTGAATGTGCCCCAGTTTGAAGCCGAGGCGCGCAACCGGCTGGGACCGGCCAGAGCTGCGCTCATCACGGGCAGCGACCGCACCGTCACCGACCGCATCACCCTGCGCCCGCGCATGAACATCCCTACGCGGGATCTGGACCTGACGGTCACGCTGTTCGGCGACCAGCACTTCACACCGATCATCGTCGGCCCCATCGCCGATCAAAAACGCTTCCATGCCGAGGGCGAAATCGCCACGGCCCGCGGCGCCGGCGCAGCAAAGGCCACAATGGTGGTGAGCAGCGATGCCAGCATGCCGCTGGCGCAGATCGCCCAGGCTGCTACCTCACCTTTGTGGCTGCAGGTCTATGCAAACAGCCCCAAGCTTAAGGATGTGCTCGAAGGCGCAGAGGCCGCCAAAGCCAGAGCCCTGGTGGTGACCGTCAACGCCAACGAACCCGATGCCACGCCCATCGACTGGGCCGCCATCGACACCGTGACCAGGAACACGTCTTTGCCCGTGATCGTGAAAGGCATCACGCGCCCGCAAGACGCAAAGGAAGCCGTCGCACGCGGGGCAAAGAGCGTGGCGGTATCGAACTGGCGCGGCGGCGATGCGTCGGCGCTTCCCGGCACATTGCTGCTGCTTGGGCCTGTGGTGCAGGCGATTGGCGGCCAGGTGCCAGTACTGGTCGATGGCAGCTTCCGCCGCGGCACCGATATCCTCAAGGCGCTGGGCCTTGGCGCGAAAGCCGTGCTGGTGGGCCGTCCCGTGATGTGGGGCCTGGCTTCCTATGGCGCCGAAGGCGTGCAGGGCGTTGTCGAAATGCTGCAGACCGAACTGGGCCGCTATATGTGCATGTGCGGCCGCCCCTCCATCGCATCCATCGATTCCAGCGTGATGCGCATACATGCGCCCACGCCCCTGGCGAGGACCAACCGTGGCTGACATCAAGCAATTCGAGCTTCCATCCCGGCGCCATGCGCTGGCCCGCGTCGCCGGTCTTGTGGCGGGCGCGCCCGTCACTGCCGCCATGGCGCAGATCGATCCACGCCCCTTCAGCGAACATTATCGCGCCAAGGGCCTAGCCGAGATGCAAACCTCTTACGATTTCGAACTTGTGTTTCGCGGCAATGTGAGCCAGCCGGTCTATGACTATACCGCGCATGGCGACGGGTCGGAATTCAACCTGCAGCGCAACCGCCACGCCTTCGACTGGGTCGACATTCCGGCGGCGCGCACGCCCATTGCCGCCTCGCAGGTCGATCTTTCGTCCGAACTGCTGGGCGTGAAAATGAAATTCCCGATCCTGATTGCGCCAACCGCGGCGATGGTGCCGCTGCATCCCGATGGCGAGATCGGCATGTTCAAGGCCGCGACCGCGGCTTCCGGCACGCCGATGATCCTGAGCACCAACACCAGCACGCCGGTCGCCCAGGTCGCGCCCGCCGCGCCGGGCGGCACGCTGTGGGCGCAGTTCTATCCGCAGCAGAATATCGCCGTGACCCAGCAATGGATGGACACCTATCAGAATGCCGGCTGCAAGGGCATCACGGTCACCGTCGATCAGCAGGCGGCCCATTACGAACGCTCGCTGATGGACCGCAATCTGGGCGGGCGTGTGCGCACCGCGGGCGTCGGCACCGGCAGCAGCACCGCGGTTCTGACCGGCGCGGCGCGCTACCGGGTCAACACCGCGCGCCTGTGGTACACATGGGATTATATCGACACGTGCCGCAAGATGATCAAGGGCCCGATGCTGATCAAAGGCATTCAGGACGGCGAAGACGCCAAGCTGGCGATCGCGCATGGCGCCGATGCAATCATCATCTCCAACCATGGCGGACGCTCGATGGATTATGGTCCTTCGACGCTGGAAATCCTGCCCGAGATCGCCGCCGCCGTGAATGGCCGCATCCCCGTGCTGTTCGATAGCGGCATCCGCCGCGGCGCCGACATCTTCAAGGCGCTGGCGCTGGGCGCTGACGGCGTTTGCCTGGGACGCGCCGCGCGCTGGGGCCTGGGCGCCTTCGGCACCGCGGGCGCCCAACGCCTGATCGAAATCCTGCAGCAGGAACTGGTCCAGGTGGCCGCTGCCGCCGGATGCGCCAGGCTGTCGGATATCGACAAGTCGACAGTAAAGACCAACTTCGTGTAACGGCGGCAGAGCGACGCCGCCAACAGAACCCGGGAGGCTCCATGCGAATTCTTCAGGCCGCGCTCAGGGCGGCTGTTGGCTTCACGGCAGTTGCACTCCTTGTCCTGCCCGCACCCGCACACGCCCAGACCCGTGAGGTCATCGTGGCCACGCCCGGCTTCACCAACAATGGCGGCCTCGACATCATCACCAAGGCATTCGAAGCGGAGACCGGCATCAAGGTCATCGTCAAGAGCGGCGGCATGGAACAGGTCATGGCCAACGCCACCGATGGCGCGGCCGATGCCGTCTTCCTGCCCGCTGATCATATGGACGAAGTTACCGCCAAGGGCGCCATCAAGGCCGGCACCCGCAAACGCATAGGCCGTTCGTACCAGGGACTTGCCGTTCGGAAAGGTTCGAGAATCCCTGACATCTCCACCAAGGAGAAGTTCATAGCCGCCCTGAAATCGGCGAACCTTGTTCTCCACTCGCGCTGCAACGGCACACCCGGCAGCGCCGGCTGCAGCCGCACTTCTTATATGCTGAGCAGCCTGTTCGACCTGCCGGAATTGGCCGGGGTGAAGCACGCGCCGAGCCTTTACGGCGAAGGCGGGGACGCGTTGGCGCGCAACGAAGGCGACATGGCGGTGCAGAACATCAGCCAGATCTTGAAATGGGATAATCTGGTCGTCGTCGGACCGATCCCGGAAGAGTTTGGCCGCTACCTCGACGCTGTCGCCGCCGTACCGGCCAAAGCCAAGAACCAGTCGCTGGGCGAGCAGTTCATCGCCTACGCCACCCAGCCGGGCACCTTCCCGATCTGGCATTCGCGCGGCATCGACCCGCGCAAAGGCGCGAAATAAAAAAGGCCTTGTAACCACGGCCTTTTTTATTGGCGGAGAGCTTGCTTACCATCCCACTATCCACTTCTCTGCAAGCTCGCGATGTAGGCGCGCCAGCCGCCGAGATAGGTCACCTCCCATTGATGGACGCATGGGGTACGCTCTGCACCTCTGTGGGCTCGAAAGTTCCTAAGAAGAGGATCCAACGGAATTAGCGCGACGCCAACGCCCGTCACGCAATCGCTATCGATTTACCTTGGGACGCCGCAACCTCTATCTGCCGCAGCAGAAGCACAATCTGCTCCGGCGCTGGTCTCTTCTTCGGCATGTCAAAGCTACTTTCCAAGCCAATTTCTATCAATTCGCTTGGTACAAAAAAGAGCCGGGCAGGTCATTATTCAGGGTTACAAGCTGCTCGTCTCCATCATCAGCGGCTGGAATGTGAAGGGGCACGCTTCGGCTAACCAGCCAAACTCTATTCCACAAACAGCAGCTGACCGAAGCGGTCCGGAAAATGCGGGTTCGGCTTCACCATCCCCGAATCCGACCATTGTGAAAGCCGGCGGTTGGGCTCCGTGCCATCCCAGCGATTCATATTCGCGATCCACCGGTCGCCGATCCTGGGAACAGGGTTATCTGTTAGATCGGAAAAAGCGCGCCACGGAATCGCCACCTCAAGGTTCCAGCCTTCGTCCTGGTCTCCGGTAACGCTGAGCGTGCCATTGATCGAAACGGCCACTTGCACGCCCCGCAGGTTGTAGTTCTTTATCAAGCGCTGGGGAAACGGGTAAAGATAGTCATACAGTACAGCGCGGGCATTCATTTCAAGGCCCAGGTACAAGTTCTTGACACCCGCCGGAGCAATAAAGATTTCGACAGCATCGTCCTTGTAGGTTGGGTCGTCAGGCTGAGTATGCACCGCGACAATGTCGCTATCTTCACACGCGTAGGCCACATAGAGATTGTCGTTATCCCACGTCAGCCGGGCAACGGTCTTCTGCTTCTTGCCGGTCTGGTCGGCCCAGGGGAAGACGAAGGTCACCGGCTTGGCCGCTTGCCAAGTGGCATCGTTGAGCTCGCCGTCGATGCGCGGCGCAGTTCTGGCGCGATGCACCTCGTAGACTGGGACAGGAGCAAGACCGGATCTCTGGGCCTGCGCCAATACGGGCGCAGCCGTCGTGATTGCGAGGGAGCCGGACAAGAAAAGAACGGTGGCTTTTTTCACGACCGCAAATCCTTCTTTTTTAAGGTGACGTTATGGAACTATCCGTCGCGGGCTACCCTATCTCATTGGAAACATAATTATTATACACCGGGGTGGTTGCTCCCGCCTCGCTACCGACCCGAGCCCCCTCTCAGGCCGGCCGCACCAATTTCGTCACGCGAAATGGTTTGAGCTCGTCGATATCACTCGGAGTCTGCTGATGGGGATTGAAGCGGAAGAAGTTGAGCGTGATATCCTCCGGCGTAAAATCGACGATGAGGAAGCCGTGCTCTTCTAGCGGCTTCAGGTTCTCCTGCATGGTCAGATGCGACGGCGGCGTGGCGCCGACGCCGCGAAACGCCGATGGCCAAAGCATGTCGCCGGCGCCAAGCGGCCCCGAAAGCGCCGTCACCACGGGGTTCTTGCTCAGATCCAGTGCCCCGCTGCGAAGCATGCGACCTTCGGCGATGGCATGGAGGTCTCCACTGATAATGAGCGGTATCCGGCCCGGCATCCCGGAGATGGCGGCCATCAGCCTGTCATGCTGGCGGAGCCAGCCTTGCTGCCAGTAGGGCTTGGTTACGGCGGTTGTCAGCTTGCCGTCGACCCCCAGAATGTCGGGGTACCATTCACCCCATTTGCCTGCACTCCAGCCCGGCGGATTTGAGGGCACATTCAGAACATGCACGACGTCACGTGCCGCCATGCGCGCCTTGAGCCAGCTTTCGGTCGTGTCGTGGAGAAAAACGGCTGTGGGGCCCCCCAAGGTCATGGTGCGGCGAACATCATAGAGCAGCAGTTCCGCCAGCCGCCCATACCGCAGCGTTCCAAACGCCTCCGCCACGCCCGGTGCCCGGTCGCCAGCCGATGCCCCCGGAAGGCCCGCCGGGCGGTTCAGGTCGGGAAGAAATTCTGGATAGTAGAGCTGGCGGGTCGCCCGCGCGAGATTGATCATGAAAGGATCGGGCGGAAAGGTCACAGCCTCGTCCGTCGCTTCGTCATTGTCGAAATAGTCGTGGTCATCCGTAATGAAAAAGACCGGCGTCGAGCGGCACAGGGCGCCATACAAGGGCACGATTTGCGGACCGGCAGCCCGGCGCAAGGTGACTTCGTTCTGGCCACCGAACACAGGTTGTGCGCGATCAAAGGTGCCGGCATAGGCAATGGCTTTTGGGTCCGCGCCGAGCGTTTTCGACAATCGCGGCGCCCGCAAATCCCAATAGACATGATCACCGATAGCAACAATGGCGTCGGGCCCGAAAGACAGTCCGCGCATCAGCAGCCGACGGCGCAGCGCCGCCGGCAAAAAGGCAGTCTTCCCGTCGGGCAGGCCGGCATTGAACGCATCGTGTCCGCCCGCGCAGGTGTAAATCATCAGTTTGAACCGGGACGGCAAGGCATTGGGGGCCGGAAAGGTCGAGAGCTGCCACGGCTCGCACAGGGCCCGGCCATCGCCGCCGGTCAAGGACAAGCGGTAAGGTGTGCCTGGCTCAAGCCCCGGCACATCGAACTGCCAGAAGTCCCCCCTTGCGGTGTTCTTCTGGCCGCGCACCCGAACACTTCCCGCCATGAGCTCCGGCACAGAATCGAGAGCGCCATCAAATGACGCCTTGAGGAGAAAGCGATTGTGACTGACGGTAGGCAACAGATGCAAGAGCCGGCCCTGATCCCACTGTCCCGCTTGCGCGGCGGAGGCCTGCGCCGCGGCGCCGGAAGGGAGGGCAGAAGAAAGGCCCGCCGAACTCGCACCAGCCAGAAAATCCCGCCGCGTCGTCATGATCCCTCACCAATTGCCCGTCGCATGGGTTACAATAGCAAATGATATTGTCTTGAACGACCCGGTTTCAGATTACGGAGAGATATAATGAAGATCAGCTTCCGATTTTTCTGCGTTGCAGCAATTGCGCTTTCAGGGTCGGCTGCAGCACAAGCACCGGTCCAGCCTCCCTCACCCGCGCGTATGTCTGGGGAATACTGGGCGGCGAAGCCCGAAAAGCTCACGCCCTATATCGCGCCAAACAAAGTCCATTGGAAACTCTCAGATATTCTGGCCGCACATCGCGGAAAGCCGGACTGGATACAACCACTTGTCCGCAACGAGGATCAGGAAGCCGATTACATCTCGATGGGAGCTGGTGGGAAGACCAAGCGCCAGTTCTTTGCCGATGACCGCATGATCTTCATCGTCCAGTCTGGCGCGATCCGCGTGACGATCGAAGGCACTGCGCCTTTCACCGCCTCCAAGGGCTTCATGGTCAATGTACCGGCCCGGCATATCTACATGCTGGAAACCGTGGGCGACGCGCCTTCGCTGCGCTTTGAAGTCCGCCAGGCTGGCGCGCCGCTGCTCTATCCCGCGTCCGAAATACCCACGCCAGTGCCTGGCC
Organism: uncultured Alphaproteobacteria bacterium; assembly: GCA_903837555.1. Classification (GTDB taxonomy): domain Bacteria; phylum Pseudomonadota; class Alphaproteobacteria; order Micropepsales; family Micropepsaceae; genus Rhizomicrobium. The sequence goes on along the minus strand of CAILUV010000089.1, from coordinate 14,382 downwards.
GGGTTTATGTCAAGGCCACAGGCACACCCGGCGCCTGGGCGGACCGCGACACCAACCCCGTTTATTTCGACTTCCTGAAGAATGTCGCGGACGGCAAGAAGATTGGCGGCCCCTTCGTTCGCGATGATCATTTCACGGCAAACCTGGTGCGCGGGCCTGGCGTGCCGGTACCGCCCGACACCCAGAAGGGCCACTTTCACATCGATGCGGCGGAGTTCTGGTTCATCATGGAAGGCAAGCTGGGCTACAAGATTGAAGGCTTTCCCTATTTCGAGGCCGATCAGGGCGATGTCGTGACCGCTGCCAAGGGACGCTGGCATCGCGCCACCAACAGTCCCAACTCGCCGATCTCGACCCGCATACCCATCAACCCGAGACCGCCTATCCTGCATAACTTTGAGCCGAAGTAACGCAGCCTGGCGGAGTATCACCATCGACATTTCAGGCTAGGATTAAACATGATCCAAAGACGATCCGCACTTAAGGGAATGATTGCCGCGCCGTTTATGTTGGCGCCCGATTTGGTGCGCGCGGCAGAGAAAGACCACGCCAGGCTCGCGATTTCCGACATTGAGCTCACGCATGTCCGCGTCAATCGCCGGGGAAATTGGCTGTTGCCGCGCTTGAAGACCGCCAGCGGCTTGACGGGTTTGGGCGATGCCTCTCACAGCCCAAATGATGCGCAATGCATCGCCTTTCTGAAACAATATCTGGATTTGATGCGTGGCCGCAGCGTCTTCGACATTGAGTGGTTCCGCCGCGCCGCCGCTTCGATCCGGGCGCAGAATGGAGGCATTTCCCGTCTCACCCCGGCAGTCGTCGCAGCGAGCGGATTCGAGCAGTGCATGTGGGATCTTCAGGGAAAGGCTTTAGGCCTGCCTGCCCACGACCTGTTTGGAGGCCGTATTCAGCAACGTATTCGTTTGTATGCTAACATCAATCGGTCAACCGACGAGCGTTCGCCAGACGGTTTCGCGGCCAATGCCCAGCGCGCCGTCGACGCCGGCTTCGACGCCATAAAGCTGGCATCGTTCGACGGTATGCCCCGCGATGCGGCCGACCGGACCAAGCGCGAAGCTTCTACACAGTTGGGACTGGATTGCGCAAAAGCCGTCCGCGACGTCATCGGCCCCGGGCGTGATCTGCTGGTGGATGCCCATAGTAATTTCGGATTGGAAGACGGACTCGATCTGGCAAAGCGTTTCGAACCGCTGGATTTATACTGGCTGGAAGAGGTTTGCCCGGCCCAGCCGCTGACAAATCTGGCGGCTATCAACAATGCGGCGAAGATGCCGACTGCGGGCGGCGAATCGATACAGGGCGTTCACGGTTTCTATCCCTATATCCAGGCCAAGGCGGCCGACATTGTGATGCCCGATGTCAAATACACCGGCGGCATGCTGGAATTGAAGAAGATAGCGGCCATGGCCGAAGGTGCCGGACTGATGATGTCACCGCACGGCCCCGCCAGCCCGGTCGGCAATGCCACGGCCGCCCATGTCGCGGTGACAGCGCCAAATTTCGAGATTCTGGAATTTTCGTTCGGTGAAGTTCCTTGGCGCGCAGAACTAGTCAATCCGCCCGAGCGAGTGGACCAAGGATCATTGATCCTGCCGGATCAACCGGGCATAGGCTATTCTATCAACGAAAAGATCGCAGCAAAGTACGCCGTGTGACCGATATAGACGCAGCACCCACCATTTTGGCGGGTGCTAAAACCGCAGCATGCCTCCCAGCCCCTGCAGACAGGGCATGTTTATTCACGCTTAAACCGCCCTTTCGCAAACAGCCGCTACCGCCAGCCAGCCCAAGACTGCGCGTCGCAGCGGAATTCATTTACTGCACCGCCGTGGCTGAAGCCAACTCTCTATTTTGTGTTGACTACTTCCTTTGTATTCTGACAACACGGCCCCACTGATTGAATTCAGTCACCCAAAGGTCACCGACCGCATCATAAGCCACGCCATGGGGGGCGTAAAAGCGGTCAGACTTCCAGATTTCCGGCGGCGCTTTGTTGGTGCGTATCTCATCGACATTTTCGTTGGTGCCGATATGGGCGATCACCTTGCCGTCCTTGTCCAGCAGTGTGACACGGCCTTGCAGTTCCCCCACCGCCAGCGCGTCGCCGCGTACCGCCAGTGCGCTGGGCAGGCGCAGGTTTTCCGCGAACACCCCCAAAACCTTGCCGTCCAGTTCCATATGCACAAGGCGATTGTTGCGGCGGTCGGCGCACAGCAGCCGAGCCGGGGTGAAGCGGGGATCGATGACGATCTTGTGACATAGGTCGAAATTCCACGGCGCGCCCTTTCCACCGAAACTCGCCAGATACTTCCCGTCCTTGTCGAAGCGATGGATGAAATCCAGACCGTAACCGTCGGTGACATAGATGTCGCCACCCGCCGCTACCGCTATGCCGGTCAGGTTGATGGCCTGTTTGTCGTCTTTCTTGTATTGCGCCGGAATGGCGGAGGCCGGGATGGTCAGAATCTTGCGGCCATCCAGCCCGATCTGGATGATCTCCTGCGCCAGCCGGCTGACGCCATAGATATTGGGGGCGCCATCGGGGGCGCGCGCGATGATGAAGCCATGCAGGTCGGCCGGGGCGCCGGGCACATTGCGCAAATACTGGCCGTCCGCACCATAGACCTGGATGCCGGGATGACCGCCGCCCTGCACGCTCACATATATCTCGCCGGCAGGCGATACCGCGATATCGCCATGGGAATCGCCTATGGTGGCCATGCCGGCGGGCGGCGTCAGCACCGGCGAAGTCATAGTGAAACTCTGCGCCCAGCTCGCGCCCGTCATCGCCAACGAGCCGGCAAGCACGGCACAGACAAGCATTGTTCTTTTCATTACCCGCGTCTCCTAAACAGTCAGCCAGAAAACCAGCCCGGCAGCGGCTATCAGCACCAGCAGTGCTATCAAAGGATGGACCAGTTTTATGGTCCATCCTTCCGGCACATGCGCACGCTTCTTCTTTCCCGTCAGCATTGGGAATATCAGATTGTCGCCCTTAACGAACAGATAGAAGCCTACTGCCACCACATGCAGCCAGACCAGTGCCAGGATTATATTGAAGATCATCCCATGCAGGCCGGTGATCCCGGTCGAGGTCTCTTCGCTGACCAGCAGCGCCAGGGGGCCGTGAAAACGCAGCCCGTCATTGGAAAACAGTCCGGTCAGAGCCTGCAGCAGCAGCACGGCGATGAGCCCGACCACCATCAGGCCACCAGCCGGATTGTGGCCGGCAAACAAGGTCTTGTTGGCGCCCGCAAGGCTGCGCAGATACGCCAGTACCTTGCGGGGCGGATACAGGAAGTCGCCAAAGCGCGCGGTGGAAGAGCCGATCACGCCCCAGACCAGACGGAAAACGAGCAAGGCAAGCAGCGTTAGGCCGGACCACAGATGCACCCGCATATAGCCCTGGTCGGCGCTAAGCCAGGATACCAGCATCAGGATTACGACGGCCCAGTGGAACAACCGCACGGGCGCGTCCCACACCTGGACATGCTCTTGCTTTTCCGGATCAGCGGACATCATCAACCCTATAAACAGCGATGCCACGCTGACGCAAAGGCGCCACTGCGGCCGGCGGGGCCGCGTTTCCCGTCACGGTGAGGGATCGCAAGGATTTGAGCGACGCCAGCGCCTGCACGGTCGTGGCGGAAACATTGGTATTCGCCAAGCGCAGCACCTCAAGCCGGGACATGGCCGCCAGCACCGGCGCGGCATTGTCGGTAATGGCGGTACGGGACAAATCGGCGCGCAAGATGCGGTCCTTCAGCGGCAGGAATTCCCTAAGCTGAACGTCGCCGAAGGCACTGCCAGCCAGCGATGCACTAATCTCCAGATCGGCGGAGTCGCGCGATACATATTCGAGAGCCCCGGGGAACCGCGCCTGCAATTGCCGCACCGTATCCGTCAGCGGCGCACGCTGGCGCGCGACCTGCACCGGATCGTTTTCCCGGATTTTGATCTCCACCACCGGTTTCGGCGCGTTCTTGATGGCGTGCACCGGCATGGCCCCCGATGCACCGGCCGCGATCCACAACCGGATCACGATGATGTCGTCCTGGGTCAATGGCGGCTTGCCGCTGGGGGGCATCGCCTGCTCGTCGCTTTCCGGCAGGGTGATGCGGCGGAACAGTTCGCTGTCCTCCACCCTGCCCGGCGCGATCACCGCGCCATGCTTGCCGCCGCGCATCAGCAACGCGAATGTGTCCAGGCGCAACTGCCCACGGTCTATTTTTTCGCCATGGCAGCCGTTGCAGCGCGCCTCGAACAGCGGCGCGACGCGTGCCGTGTAAAAAGAACCGGGCGCGGCCTGGGGCACATCGGCAAGACCCACCACATCCAGCACCTGATGCCGGAAGGCGGGGCGAAGCGCCATGGCTGTGGCGATGCCCGCCGCCGTCACAAGGATCACGCAGGCAAAATACAGGAGGGCAGACCGCGGCCGATCACTCACGCATCACCGGTCCGTCACGCCAGCACTTCGGAAACGATGCGGGCCGGCTTCACGCCGGTCAGTTTCTGGTCCAGCCCCTGGTAGGGATAATTGAGCTTCCTGTGATCGAAGCCCAGCAGATACAGCATAGTCGCATGCAGGTCGCGCACCTCGACGGGATTGCGCACGATCTCATAACCCATCTCGTCGGTCTCGCCATGGGTCAGGCCGGCCTTCACGCCGCCGCCCGCCATCCAGATGGTGAAACAGGAGGGATGGTGATCGCGGCCGATGAAGGCCATTTCCTGGCCGCCGCGATTCTCCCACATTGGGGTGCGGCCGAATTCACCGCCCCACACCACCAGCGTATCTTCCAGGAGCCCGCGCTGTTTCAGATCGGCTAGCAGCGCCTGGGTGGGCTGGTCGGTTTCGCGCGCGCGCCCCACCAGGCCCACATTCAATCCCTCGTCGGTAGGCGTACCATGGGAATCCCAGCCCCAGTGATAGAGCTGGATGAAGCGCACGCCGCGCTCGGCCAGCCGCCTCGCCACCAGGCAGTTGTTGGCATAGCTGGTCTTACCCGGCTGGGCGCCATAGCGCTCCAGCACCTTTTGCGGCTCGCGGCGGATATCCATCGCCTCGCTGGCTTCCAGCTGCATGCGGAAGGCCATTTCATACTGCGCAATACGGGCCACGGTTTCGGGGTTGCCGTACTCCCGATGGGTCTGGCGGTTGATCTGTTCCACTGCATCCAGCACCTGACGGCGCTCGGCGCGGCTGACGCCCTTGGGATTGTCGAGATACAGCACCGGCTCGCCTGCCGAGCGGCATTGCACGCCCTGATAGACGCTGGGCAGATAGCCCGATCCCCAGAGCGGCTTGCCCGCATTGGCGGTGATGCCGCCCGACGAAATCAGCACGATGAAGCCGGGCAGATTCTGGTTTTCCGATCCCAGCCCATACGTTACCCAGGAACCCAGCGAGGCATGGCCAGTGCGCGGATCGCCGGTATGCACCAGAAGCTGCGCCGGCGCATGGTTGAACTGGTCGGTGCGCATCGACTTGATGAAGCACAGATCGTCGATGGATTTTTCCAAGTGCGGCAGGCGGTCGGTGATCCAGGCGCCGCTCTTCCCCGCCTGATGGAACGGGAACATCGGACCCAGCAGCTTGGGAATGCCCGAGATGAAGGCAAAACGCTTGCCTTTCAGGAAGGCTTCGGGCGCAGGCTTGCCATGAAACCGCGCCAGCATCGGCTTGTGATCGAACAGTTCGAGCTGGCTGGGGGCGCCGCCCATATGCAGATAGATCACCCGTTTGACCTTCGCCTTGATCTGCGGCGGCAGGACCGACAGCGGGGTGGACGGATTGCGCGCCAGGTCGAGCGTGTGGCCCGAGGCGGCCATTGCGTCATTCATGTAAAGCGCGCCAAGACCGCCCATGCCCCAGCCAAGAAACTGGCGGCGGGTCTGCGCCTGGATCTGCGCGAACTCGATGGGCGTCTTGATGTTCTCGCTCATGGCATCACCGTGTCAGCGCGGCGTCGAGGTTGAGCAGTGCGCTGGCCACTGCCGTCATCCCGGCCTTTTGATATAGCTTGTTCAGCACATCCCTTTCCGTCGCCGACAAATCGCGTGACAGCACGGCGCGGGCGCCGAAATCCAGTTGCGACGGAATAGTCTTACCGCCTTCGCGGCCCATGCGCGCCGCCAAAGCTTGCGCTGCCTCTTGGTAGACCGGGTCGTTCAGCGTCACCAGCGCCTGCAACGGGGTATTGGTTGGCAGGCGGCGCGGCGCGCTGAGCTGGCGGTCCGCCGCGTCGAAGGTAAGGAAGCTGGGATAAAGCGCCGTGCGCTTTATGTATGTGTAGACGGCGCGGCGGTACCGGTCGGACCCCGTGGCATCCACCCAGCGTTCCGGATTGTTGGCCACGACGTTCCACACATCCTTGGGCTGGGCCGGCATCACGGGCGGACCGCCCACGGCGGGATTGAGCAGCCCGCTCGCCTGCAAGGCCTGGTCGCGGACCATCTCGGCAGTGAGACGCTGCTGCGGCCCCCGCGCCAGCAGACGGTTTCGCGGGTCACGGCTCTGCAAAGCGGGCGCAGTCGCCGCGTCTTGGCGATAGGTGGCGCTCGTTACCAACTCGCGCAGGAGCTTCTTGGTGTCCCATTTGAGATCGTTCTGAAAGCGCAGCGCCAGCCAGTCCAGCAGTGCCGGATGGCTAGGCATCTCACCGGCGCTCCCGAAATCCTCCAGCGTTTCGACGATGCCGGTTCCGAACAGCGCTTCCCAATAGCGGTTCACCGTCACCCGAGCCGTCAGCGGCTGCTGCGGCTTGAAGAACCATTGCGCCGCGGTCAGCCGGTTGCGCGGCGCCTTGGCATCCAGCGCGGGAAACACTGCCGGCGTATCGGGCATCAGCGCAGGGCCGACCTGGGTAAGGAAGCTACCGCGATCGAAGGCGTGCATCTGGCGTTTTTCATAGCTGGCCTGCTCCACCATCACCGGCAGCGGCACGCTGGGAATGGCCTGCAATTGCCGTTGCAGGATTTCCAATTGCGCGATGGTTTCTTCCGTCACAGGCGCAGCGGCCAAATGGGTCCAACGCGCATCGCTGCTGGCCAGCAGGCGCACACGCGGCGGCGGCGATGCCTCCGCATTGATCGGCTCATTCTGCGTCAGTTGCAGCCGCAGCCTGGCGCCCGGCGCCAGTTGTTGCGGCGCGGCGGGAACCGCCACCACCCAGCGGGTACGGAACAGGCCAGGATTGGCCATCACGCCGCTGAATTCGGCCAGCCGCACGGCAGCCTGCCCCTTGGTTGCGGCGCCAGTGCTGTTGCGGATCAACCGCCCCATATCGCCTTCCAGATTTTCTACCGAGTCCGGCGCGAGCAGCCGGAAAGCGATTTTTTCCTCCTTGCCGTCCAGCGTGACGATCCAGGCATCGATGCGATTGGTGACAAAGCCCTTCTCGGGAACATGGCGCGCCCTGGCCAGATCGGCCGGCGGGACCTCGATGCGCAGCGCTGTCATGGTCATGGGCTTGGTGGACGCGGTTAGCTCAAAGACCGAATTGGTCGGCACCGTGCCGGTCTTGATTGCCAAGCCAGCTTGCAGGCGAAAGCTTGCCTCCGGCTTCTGCTTCCTGGCCAGCGCCAAACGCTCCAGCAAGCCTTTTTTCCCACCCGTCTTGCCCTCCAGAAGCGCGAGCGCGCGTTCGATCGCGAGCACTTCGCTGACGGAGCCCTGGGTGATGGGAAGCATCGTCCAGGAACTTGCATCAGCGGCGGCGCGGCTGGCGCTTACCAACTGATTGCGCAAGCCGTCGATCTGCCTCGCGATGCGTTCGGCCTCGCCGCGTCGCGACTTGTCCTTGGCGATCGATAGCACCGGCCAGTCTTCCGCCAGCGAACGGTCAAAGGCGATATCGGCGTCGCGCGTGGTGTTGAAGAACGCGAGGAACTTGTAATATTCGCTGTTGCGGATGGGATCGTAGGGATGGGAGTGGCACTGCACGCAATTGAAGCTCACGCCATTCAGCACCGAGAAGGTGGTTGAAGCGCGGTCCATCACCGCTGCCAGGCGGAATTCCTCATTATCGGTCCCGCCTTCGTCATTGGCCGGGGTCTGGCGATGAAAGGCGGTGGCGATGCGATCTTCCAGCGTCGCACCCGGCAGCAGGTCACCCGCGAGCTGCTTGATGACGAAACGGTCGTAGGGGAGGTTCTTGTTGAGCGCCTCGATCACCCAATCGCGATAGACCCAGGCGCCGGGCCGGGCGCGGTCCTTCTCAAAACCTTTGGTATCGCCGTAACGCGCCAAGTCCAGCCAAAGCGAGGCCCAGCGCTCGCCATAGCGCGGCGAGGCCAGCAGCCGGTCAACCTGCTTTTCATAAGCATTGGCCGAAGTGTCGGCCAGAAATGCGGTCAATTCTTGCGGCGTGGGCGGCAGCCCGGTCAGATCCAGCGACACCCGGCGCAGCAGCGCGACCTTTGACGCTTCCGGCGAAGGCTTCAGCTTTTCCTTTTCCAATCGGGCAAGGACAAAGCGGTCCAGCGGCTGCCGCACCCAAGAAACCTGGCGGACCTGCGGCAAGCTTTGCGCCTTGGGCGGCACGAACGCCCAATAATTCTCCCAAGCCGCGCCTTCCTTGATCCACTGGCGCAGCAGCGCGATCTTTTCCGGCGGCAGGGGCGCGGCATGCAGCGGCATGCGGGTTTCGGGATTGCCGCTGGTCACCCGCGCCATCAGCTCAGACCCGCGCGGGTTGCCGGGGATCACTGTCGGACGCCCCGATTTGCCGATACCGAGCGCCTGTTCACGGTACGAGAAAGAGACTCCACCCGCCTGCTTTACCCCGCCATGGCAGGCGATGCAGCTGCCGTTCAGGATCGGTCGGATGTCGCGGTTGAAATCAATGGTCTGCGCAGCCGCGCTGTTCGAGTGAACGCCCTGCCAGACAACAGCACCAGCAACGGCCATCGTTGCCGCGAAAACAGCCAGCACGATCAGCAGCGTTCTTTTGGGCTTTAGCATCCTGGCCTGTCTCGATGTCCGGTTTCGCCGGGCAACACGTCTTTTTATCTGGCACGCGAAATCTTCTTCCCGAACCTAACAAACCGATGCCGCATTGTCTCGGTTTGCAAGTCATTTCGCAGCTGCGAAACTTCAAGACGCCCTATCGCTTCTCCCAGCATACTTTTGTATGGAAGCAGGAAAGTGCTGGGGGTTCCATGAACCGTTTTTGGTTGGCCGCGCTGGCCATATGCATATCCGGTGGCGCGATCGCGCAGCAAATGACCGCCACGCTGCCGCCCACGCCGAGGGCGGATTCGCCTTCCATCCTGCCGCTGGCGCGCCGAGCACATCCGCCAGTGGCGGCGCTGCTGCAGACCCGCAGCCACGAAATCTTCACGGCAACCTGCGCTGCCTGCCATGGCACAACGGTCCAGCCCGGACCCGCCGCCAAAAGCCTTTTTTCGGAAAGCTTCCTAGCCAGCAACACCGACAACCAGATCATCAGCAGCGTGACCAATGGCATTCCGGGCAAGCCGCATGCTTATGTCACCACTTTCTCGGCAGACGAGATTTCCCAGCTTCCGGTTTACATGCGCATCCGTGGCGGCATCATGAACCGCAAGGTCGGCACGCCGCCCGACCCCGCCGGCAAGATATTCAAGACCAGTAAAGCCACCTTCAAAGTCGAGGTGCTGGCCAAAGGCTTCAACCAGCCTTGGGGCATGGCCTGGCTGCCGAATGGCGACATGCTGTTCACCGAACGCTCAGGCAATCTCAGATTGCTCGACAGGAACGGCAAAGTTTCAGAGCCGGTGAAGAACACGCCCAAGGTGTTTGAACGACAGGATGGCGGCATGCTGGATGTGGCGGTGGCGCCGGATGGCAGCGGTTGGATCTATCTGGCTTATTCCGCAGTGTTGCCGGGCTATGTGGCGCAGCCTGCCGACTTCATCTTCGCCAATCTCTCACCCCTCAGCATGACGATGATTGTGCGCGGCAAGATCAACGCCCGTCATGAATGGATGGACGAGCAGGTTCTGTTCAAGGCGCCCAACGAAATCTACAACAACTGGTCCGGCCATTACGGCGCGCGGTTCCTGTTTGACGGCAGGGGTCATGTCTTCTGGACCATGGGTGACCGGCAGGATGCGCAGTCCTCGCAGAACCTGGCGTCGCCTCTGGGCAAGATCCATCGCATCAATCTCGACGGCTCAATCCCGAAGGACAATCCGTTCGTGGATACGCCCGGCGCGCTGCCCAGCATTTGGAGCTATGGCCATCGCCACCCCGAAGGCATCGCCTTCGATCCGGTAACCGGCCTGTTGTGGGAAACCGAACATGGACCGGTGGGCGGCGATGAAGTCAACATCATCGAGCCCGGCAAGAATTATGGCTGGGGTGTGGTCACCATGGGCCTGGAGCCGGGCATAAACCGCCAGCACGCAGTGGGTATGACGCCGCCGGTTGCCCATTACACGCCGTCGATAGGCCCGGGCGGCAACAGTTTCTATACCGGTGACCGCCTTCCCGGCTGGAAGAATAACTTATTCATCGCCGGCATGGTGGGCCAGAAGCTAATCCGACTGGAGATCAAGGGCCGCCAGATCGTCAATCAGGAGGATGTACTGAAGGATCATGGGCGTCTGCGCGAGGTGAAAACTGGCCCGGACGGCCATCTCTATCTGCTACTACAAACTCAGAACGGCGACGCGACGGGCGGCTCTGTTATCCGGTTGGTGCCAGGAAGTTAGTTGGGCGCATGCGATCCATACGGCGAGGCACCGCCATCAGGGTCGGCTGGTACTTGAGTTTCCGGGGCCATCCCTGCGTATATTGAATGGCTTCCCGCACTATGTCCGCTTTGGTCGGCTTAATTACCGTTATGCGCCAAGAGCGGACATCAGACCGGAATCAACTGAGTGTCAAAGTGCCCGCATCCACACTCTTGGAAAGCGCTGACTAGGCGCACTCGCAGACCCTTCCGTCGAATCTCAATTGCTAATCATTCCAGATTGGCCGTGGGTCGCCCAGGAAGTGTATTGGCGGTTCCGTCTTTTCCGGGGTTGTACGCATGGGGTCGAACGTCTGCTTGGCCTTCAGAAAGCGGGCACCTAGCCCGGCGGCCACATCCGGATATTGCGACGCGACATTGTAGTTTTCTGCCACATCCTGATTCAGGTCATACAATTCGCTATAGTCATACCTGATCGGTGCCGGCGTATTGGGCGAATAGGACCTGTTCTTCAGGTATTTCCAGCGATCCGTGCGAATCCCGACCAGATCCTCCGCCATGAAAAGAAACAGCTCCTTGCGCTGCGACGGGGCGCCGGACGTCAGCATCGGCGTCATGTCCACGCCGTCGATGATCAACCCGGAAGGTAGCGGAACTCCTGCCAGGTGACAGATGGTCGGGAAAATATCGATGCCGCTAGCCAGCCCGCCAACCTGCTGGCCTGCCCGAACAACGCCGGGAAGCTTGGCGATAAACGGCACCCGGTAGCCGCCATCATAGCCGGGCTGGCTCTTGCGATCACGAAACGGTCCGTTAGAGCCCCAGTACCAGGGTCCATTGTCCGACGTGAAAAGGATCATCGTGTCGTTGCTGATCTTCAGTTCGCCAAGCTTTTTCATCAGCCGTCCCACAAACGAGTCTATCTGGACGATCGAGTCGCCATAGTCGCCGGCCCGGCTTTTCCCCTTGAATTCGTCCGGTACCCAGGATGGCAGATGCGGCGAACTGAGACACAGATTCACAAAAAATGGCTTTTGCGCATTCTCTTCTATGAACTTTTCCGCATGGACATAGAATTGTTCCTGCAACGTGATGACGTCAGGTTTTATCTGCGTCACTTCGCTTTGCCCAGCGCGTGCCTCGAATATCGAGAGCGGCCACATGTCATGGCTAAATGGAATCCCGTAGAAATAATCGTAGCCGTAATTGGTAGGCGGCCAGGACGCGCCCGTGCTGCCCAGATGCCACTTTCCAAGCTGTGCGCTGACGTATCCGCCCGCTTTCAGCGCCCTTGGTATGGTAGGATTGGTGAGCGGAAGGCCGGTCACGCTGGCGGGCCCCAGCATCAGCGCCTGTCCCGCCCGGATAGGATAGCGGCCTGTCAGCAGCCCGGCCCGCGACGGGGTACAAAGGTTGGCCGGCGCATAATAGTTTGTGAGGATCGTGCCTTCACTGGCGAGCTTGTCCAGATTAGGCGTGGGGATCAAAGTATTGCCGGTCGGGCCAATGTCGCCATACCCCAGATCATCGCAATAGATGACGACAAAGTTTTTCTTGCGTATTGGTGCCGCAAAACCGGATGGATGGGCCATCAAGGCCCCCATCGCGACGCACCCCAGAAGCTTGCGACGATTCATTTTTGTCCCCTTCCGTCAGACGGCTATTAAATCCGAGAAGGCCGTGAGGCACCAGAGCCAGTCATCGATCGACCACTGTTGCCGTTCGGGCTTCCCAAGCAATTGAATGTCCCCCGTTTTTGGTGACTAATAATTTCTCTTCACACAAAAATACTATTGCCACATGAGAAATTCGAGTGGTGATGTTAAGCACATTGCGAAAGCCGCGCCGTGACGGCGCAACAGAAATTTGAGGATGATCCATGAAGCTGATGCATCTGGCCGTGACAATCGGGGTTGCCGCCGGTTCGCTCGCGATGTCGGCCCTCGCCCGCGATGTGTCGCGCAGCGGTCCCGCCGCAAACGGCTCTCCCGCCTGGGCGATCGAACAGGTGTCGGACACCGATATCCGCAGCGACTATACCGCGATCTGCCGCGAGGACGCAGCGAAACTCTGCGCTGGCCGCGACGGTTCGGCGTTGCGGATATGTCTCGCCACCAACAAGGCGCGTGTCAGCCCCGCCTGCCAGACGGCGCTGGCGGCGCCCTGGCAGGGCGCCGGCAACGATCAGTCCCGCATGACGCCTTGCGACCGTTCCATCATCTGCAATCCCAGGCCCGCCAACAATGTGGGCGTCCCCGCAGCCGCCGGCCGCACCGTCGAACGGGTGATGTGGAAATCGACGCCGCTCAACATGGGCTATAAGCCCACCTATCCTTATGAGCTACCGCCGGGCGGCGGCGGCGCCACCTCGGTGAGCATGGATTCGAAGGGCAATCTGTGGGTATTGCAGCGCGTCCCGCCCGGCATGCCCGAATTGTTCAAGTTCGGTCCCGACCGGAAGCTGCAGCTGGCGCTGGACGACACTGAGCTGGGCCATCACACCGACAAGGCGCATGGCATCCGCGTCGATCCGGAAGACAACGTCTGGGTCGCCGATGCCAATGGTTCGACGGTGCGCAAGATCAGCCCCGAGGGAAAATTGCTTTTCACCCTGGGCACGCATGGCCGCCGCGGCGACTGGGACGAGTCCCGGAACCAGCGCCTGCTCTGGCAACCACTGGCGGTCGCCTTCGCCAGGGACGGCTCGGTCTATATCGCCCAAGGCCACGCCAATGAGAGTCCCAACGATGTCGGCGGTCCCGATCCGGCCAATCGCTCAGGCGCCTCGCGCATCCTGCATTTGACCAAGGATGGCAGGTTCATCCGCCAATGGTACGGCAATGTCGTCGGCCCGGGAAAATTCTACGAGGCGCATGACATCGCCGTCGATCCGCGCAACGGCGATATCTGGATCGGCGACCGGGAAGAATACCGCTTCGTCGTCTATACCGATGATGGAAAATTCGTGAAGACGGTGCAGACGCGTAACCTCACTTGTAATGTCGCTTTCGATGCCGAAGGAAATTTGTGGCAGGGAACCGGCCAGGACGGCCAGCTTCTGCGCATCGACCGCGATGGCAAGGTACTGGGCGCCATCGGTAATGGCCGCGGGCCCGGCATCGGCCAGGTCGGGGAGACCGGCTACATCACCTGGGACGGAGCGGGCAATATCATCACCGGCTCGACCGGCCAGGACCGCATCACGGTGTGGGTCAGGCCTCAGCGCTAAGATCTTGCGCGGCGGCATCCCAATGCGCAGCAAAAAGGAAAATGGGAAGCACATATTCGAAGAGTTCATGATGGATTGCGCGGGGCGACATTAGGACTGGCGTCCCAGCAAGACACTTAGGTTGGTGTCTTTATTGAATCGGGTGCAAGCCGCTCGGACACGTGCGGACCAGGCGAGCCGGGACATAGTGCCAAGTCACGCCACCCGAAAGACGATATAAGTACCTGTCATCATGCTTCTTTTTAAGAATACCTCATATCATACCAACAGATTAAGATCAGACATCCGACCGGACCGAGGTGTCGGATACTGGTCGATTGTGATCGCGGAATTGGCCTGCCGGATATTTTGTACCAGCGTGATTGAGACTACTGCATTGGCGCTGTCCGATCCAGATGGGGCGGTGCGGGCATAAGAGTCTGCGGCGCAGGTGGTCGATATCCCAGCGAT
>CAILUV010000088.1 GCA_903837555.1 uncultured Alphaproteobacteria bacterium | reverse complement strand
CCCCGCCGCCGCCGCCTCCTCCGCCTCCCCCGCCGCCCCCGCCGCCCCCGCCGCCGCCGCCGCCGCCGGCGAAGACGTACATCGTCTTCTTCGACTTCGATAAGTCGAACCTCACCGCGGAAGCTCAGGCGACGGTCACCGAGGCTGTGTCGGCTGCCAAGACGCTGGGCTCTGTCCGCATCATGGTCACCGGGCACACCGACACGGTCGGTTCGCAGACCTACAACCAGGCGCTCTCCATCCGTCGCGCGACTTCGGTCAAGGACGAGATGCTGCGCCAGGGTCTGACGTCCGACTCGATCGCGATCGAAGGCCGCAGCTTCAACGACCCGCTGGTTCCGACCGGTCCGGGCGTCCGCGAGCCGAAGAACCGCCGCGCGGTTATCGATCTGGGCGGCTGATCAGCCCAGAACTGAATCAGAAAGGGCGGGCCTCGCGGCCCGCCCTTTTTGTTTGTGGCCCACGCGGCTTTATTTTTTGGCGCGCATCCGCGCGCGGGCGCCGTCATCGATGTCGGTGACTAAGCAGCAGGTTCAAACCTGAACGCAAAAAGGCCGGTCGCAAGACCGGCCTTTTTCGTATCTGGGCTGCAGCTTCAAATGGCACAAAGAAAAACGGCGCGGGAATCACCCGCGCCGTTTCTTCATGCAAAGTCTTGCCGGATCAGTATACCGGATTGGGCGGATCGCCCGCCAGCACCGGGCGCGGTGTCGGAATGATGCCCGGGCCTGCCTGGATGCCCTGGAAGGTAATGGCGACGGTAATCTCGCAGCTATCCACTGGCGACGCCTCAACCACCGGAACGCCGGAGACAAAGTCTTCCAGCACCGGCTTGTCAGCGGCCAAAGCAGCATCAAACACGATATTGGCGCTGCGGCAGAAATTGTCGTGCTGGCCGGGCTTGGTGCGGCGCAGGTCGGCATTCGCGATGGCGCGGGTCTTGTAGGCGTCATACTCGCGGTTGCCCTTGGCGTTGCCATGCAGGCGCTTGAACATGCGCAGCATCAGCGCATCGGACGCCCGCAATTCCTTGCCGAACACGGTCTGGAAGCGGTTGAAATTCGCAACCGCGACGGGGCCGCAGGCCAGCGCCGCATCCGTCAGCTCCTGCTGGACCCCCGAAACCTGCACGGCGGAAATCTCAGCGGCCGAGGCGCAGTTGGTACGGCGGGCCTGTGCCTGGGCGGCTGTCGCAGCCATCAGGCTGAGGGCTGCCACGCAGGCGCCCAGCTTCATGCATTTCATGAAAAACCTCTTCGACAGGCGCTATTGCGCCAATGAACCTAGGCGCGAACCATAACCACAAGCGCGGGAACCGCCAAGCCTTTGGGAATAAGGAACTTTTATGGTACCGGAACTCCTGTGCGCAGGCAGGCGTTACTGTTGCATGTGCCAGATGAAGCCCCGCTTGTTCGCCGTCGCCGCCCTTATTTTGGGCATGGCGCCGGCGCATGCCTACACCAAGCCGGATTTCAACGCCGCGCCGACCATTCCCCATGTGCGCGAATCACAGCTCGCCGATTCCAAGCCGACGGTGATGAACTACACTGACCAGATGGCCCAGAGCCTGGGCGTGAAGAATGGCGGCTGGGAAGCTTTCAAGTCCAACGACCCCATGATGCCCAGCCTCCGGGGCGGCATCGACGGCGGCGCCCCGATGCTCAAGCTGCAGTGGCGCCCGTAAGGCTTCCCGATTCCCCCCCAGTCTAGTATCTGTGCGCCCAGCTTTTTTCGGTGGTGCATGGCATATAAAATCGCGGTGATCGGGGCGACCGGCAATGTCGGGCGCGAGATGCTCAAGACGCTGGTCCAGCGCAATTTCCCCATCGCGGAAGTCGTGGCCCTGGCGTCTCCCCGCTCCATCGGCCGCGAAGTCTCGTTCGGCGACGGCGTCCTGAAAATCAAGGCGCTGGACTATTACGACTTTAAAGGCACCGACATCGCGCTGATGAGCGCAGGCGGCACCATCGCCAAGGAATGGGCGCCCAAGATCGCCGCCCAAGGCTGCCTGGTGATCGACAATTCCAGCGCCTGGCGCATGGACCGCCAGGTGCCGCTGGTGGTGCCCGAAGTGAATGCCGACGCTCTGAACGACATTCCCAAGGGCATCATCGCCAATCCCAACTGCTCCACCGCCCAGCTCGTGGTGGCCCTCAAGCCGCTGCACGATCTTTTCACCATCAAGCGGGTGGTGGTTTCGACCTATCAGTCGGTGTCGGGCGCGGGCAAGGAAGGCATGGACGAACTGTTCACCCAGACCCGCGCCGTATTCGTGGCCGATCCGATCGCGCCGGGCAAGTTCACCAAGCAGATCGCCTTCAACGTGATCCCGCATATCGACGTCTTCCTGGATTCCGGCATCACCAAGGAAGAATGGAAAATGGCGGTCGAGACCCAGAAGATCCTGGACCCCGATATCCAGGTCACCGCGACCTGCGTGCGGGTGCCGGTGTTCCTGGGCCACAGCGAGTCCGTCAATATCGAGTTCGAAAAGCCTGTGACCGCCGAACAGGCCCGCGCCGCGCTGCGCGCCGCGCCCGGCGTGATGGTGGTCGATAAGCGCGAGGATGGCGGCTATGTCACGCCCATCGAATGCGCCGGCGAGGACGCCACCTTTGTCAGCCGCGTCCGCAAGGATCCGACAATAGAAAACGGCCTGAACATGTGGATCGTGTCTGATAACCTGCGCAAGGGCGCCGCGCTGAATGCGGTGCAGATCGCCGAAACGCTCATCAACCGGAATTTGTTGCGCGCCGCCTGACGGCGCTTTTGAGGGAGAAGAAGATGCCGAAGGCTTACTGGATCGCGCGCGTTGATTTGCAGGGTGACCCGGAGACCTACAAGAAGTACGTCGAAACCGCCAAGCCGGCTTTTGAACGGCACAAGGCCAAGTTCATGGCGCGTGGTGGCAAGACCGAAGTGCTGGAAGGCAAAGCCCGCGCCCGCAATGTGATCATCGAGTTTCCGTCCATGGATGAGGCGCTCGCCTGCTACAACTCGCCGGAATACACCGCGGCACGCGCCATCCGTCAGACGGTGAGCGAAGGCGAGTTCGTCCTGGTCGAAGGCGTGGAATAGTTGCAGACCCGCGCGCGGCGCAGCCTTCTCTATGTGCCGGCGGACAAGCCGCGCGCGCTGGAAAAGGCGCGCAGCCTGGATGCCGATGTCATCATCCTGGACCTGGAGGATGCTGTCGCGCCGGCGGCCAAGGCTGCGGCGCGTGACGCCGCCTGCGCCGCCATCGAAACGTTGCGACCGCGCGAAGTGATCGTGCGGATCAATGCGCTGGACACGGTCTGGGGCAAGGATGACCTGGCGGCCATCAAGGCCGCGAAACCCGACGCGATCGCCCTGCCCAAGGTGCGCGATGCCGAACAGGCCATCGCGGCCCGGGCTGCCACCGGCGGCATTGCGCTCTGGGCGATGATCGAAAGCCCGCGCGCGGTGCTCAACGCGGGCGAGATCGCCAGCGCGGGCGTGGCGGCGCTGATCCTGGGCAGCAACGATCTTCTCAAGGACATGGGCGCGCGGCACATGCCGGGGCGCGCCAACCTTACCGCCGCCATGTCGCTGTGCGTGCTGGCGGCCCGCGCCGCCGGCATTGCGGCGCTGGACGGCGTGCATAACGATCTGGCCGACAAGGACGGCTTTGCCGCCGCCTGCATCCAGGCCCGCGATTTCGGGTTCGATGGCAAGACGCTGGTGCATCCCGATCAGATCGCGCCCTGCAACGCCGCCTTCACGCCGTCGCCGGACGAAATCGACGCGGCGCGCCGGGTGGTAGCAGCCTTTGCCGCCGATCCGGGCGCGGGCGTGATCGCGCTGGACGGGCGCATGATCGAACGGCTTGACGTGGCCATCGCCGAACGTATTCTAGCCCGCGCACCATGAGCCTGACCGAGGATTTCCGCGCCGCGGTGGCAGGCGGCGAGCTCAAGCCTGACCCCGCACAGGAGAAAACGGTCAACCGGCTGCAGAAGCTCAGCGATCAGTTGGGTGAGAAGCGCGGCTTTTCCCTGTTTCGCAAGGCGCAAGTGCCGCGCGGCCTATATATCTGGGGCGATGTCGGGCGGGGCAAAACCCTGCTGATGAACCTGTTCTTTGAGGCCGCACCAGTGGCCAAAAAACGCCGCGCCCACTTCAACAGCTTCATGGTCGATGTGCATGCCCGCATCCACGCCCAGCGGCAGAAGGCCGGCAGCGACGATCCGATCCCGCCGGTGGCCAGGGCTCTGGCGCAAGAGGCGCGGCTTTTGTGCTTTGACGAATTCCAGGTCACCGATGTGGCCGACGCCATGATCCTGGGGCGGCTGTTCGACCGGCTGTTTCTGGAAGGCGTCACCATTGTCGCCACCAGCAATACCCCGCCAGGCCGCCTGTATGAGGGCGGCCTGAACCGCCAGCTCTTCCTGCCCTTTATCGAGGAAATCAAACAGCGGCTGGAGGTGCTGGAACTGAACGGTCCCACCGATTACCGGCTGCAGCGTATTTCCGGCATCAATGTCTATCTGACGCCGCTGTCGCCTGCGGCTGATGCCGCGATGGACGCGGCCTGGCAGCGGCTGACCGACTCCAGAACCGGCAAGCCCCCATCGCTGACGGTTTTGGGCCGCACGCTGGTGGTGCCCCAGGCGGCGCGCGGCGTGGCGCGGTTTGAATTTGGCGAGTTGTGCGACCGGCCTCTGGCGGCAGCGGACTATCTGGCGCTGGCCCAGGAATTCCACACCGTGCTGATCGACCATATCCCGGTGATGACCGACAATATGCACAATGTGGCGCGGCGTTTCACGCTGCTGATCGACACGCTGTATGATGAAGGCGTCAAGCTGATCTGTTCCGCCGATGCGGTGCCCATCGACCTGTATCCGTCCGGCATCGCCTCGGAAGCCTTCCGCCGCACCGCCTCGCGCCTTGCAGAGATGCAATCGGAGGATTATCTGCGGCGGGGACACGGCATTCACGGGTTGGCGTCATGATCGAAGACATGCTCTGGGCCTGCGCCGTCATCATCGCCGGCCTGCTGTTTTACCATTACGTCCTGCCTGCCCTTAAACGCTTCGACCAGAAGAATGTGGCGCGCATCGCCCAGCAGGACCGTGACCAGGCCGACGTCAACGCCCATTTCCGCCATGCCTTGGAAGTGGCCGACGAGCAGGTCGAAGAAGTGCAGGAAATCAAGGTCGCAGGCGGCACCCATTACCTGTTCGAAGCGGAAGTCTTCGCCACCCGCGACGAGGCCGAGGACATGCGCGCCCGCCGTGTCGGCGTGGTGGCGCGGCGTTTCTATGAAGAACTGCCCACCGCGCTGACCGCGCGGTCAGAACCCCGCTCGCCTTTGTCGGCCCGCGAACGCGCCAGCAAGCGCTGGACCCGCCACTAGGCTGCTTCGCCGCGCATCAATCTTGGCAGTTTGCCAATATCACCGCCCGCATGGCGCATGAAAAATCGCCGCGCCGGTCCGATCGCATCGACGATGCCCAGCCCCAGATCGCGCAACTGCCGCAAGGGCGCGATGTCGTTGGAGAACAGCCGGTTAAGTGCGTCGGTCGACGCCCCCAGCGCGAACGAATCAAACCGCCGCCAGCGCTCGTAACGCTGCAAGGTATCCAGCGCGCCGATATCGCGGCCCTGCCGCGCGGCATCCAGCAGCACTTCGGCCAGCGCGGCGGCATCCTTCAGGCCCAGGTTCAAGCCCTGTCCGGCGATGGGATGAATGCCATGGGCGCAATCGCCCGCCAGCGCAAAGCGCGGCCGCACGAACTCGCGCGCCATGTGGAACGACAAAGGATAGGACCAGCGCGGCCCCGTCGCCTTGACCGCGCCCAGATGGTTGCCGAAGCGTCGCGACAGTTCGGCGTTGAAACCGGCTTCGTCCAGCGCCAGCAACCCCGGCGCCTTGTGCTTGTCCTCGGTCCAGACCAGCGAGGAACGGTTGCCGGTCATCGGCAGGATGGCGAAAGGACCGGCGGGCAGGAAATGCTCATAGGCCACGCCATTGTGCGGCTTCTCATGCTCAGCGGTCGCGACGATGCCGGTTTGCGGATAGGACCAGCCCACCACATTGATGCCGACCTCGCTGCGCAGCCGCGATTCACGCCCGTCGGCAGCGATCACCAGCGGCGCGGCAATTTGCGATCCGTCCTGCAGCCGCGCGATGGCGCCGCCGCCATCGGTGGCGAGGCTTTTCACGCTGGCCGGGGCGATCAGCTCCAGATTGGCCTGGGCTTCCACGGCGCGGTACAGCGCGGCGCGGATATGCCGGTTCTCGGCGATATGGCCCAGCGATTCAGCGCCAACCTCCTGGGCATCGAAATGCAGCGAAAAAGGCGAGGCCGGTTTGCCCGCCTGCCCGTCGGTGACCAGTATTTCGCGAATCGGCTGGGCGTCGGGGGCAAGGCGCTCCCAGACGCCCAGCGCCGTCAGCATCCGCACGCTGGCATAGGCCAGCGCCGAAACGCGGCCATCGAATTTGGGGTCCAGGATGGTGCTGGCGGGCGCCAGATCGACGATCGCGGTCCGAAAGCCGCCCTGCGCCAGCGCCAGGCCGAGCGTCAGCCCGACCATTCCACCGCCCGAAATCACCACATCCGCCTGCTTCAAAGAACTGCTCCAATCACGCCTATAAAATAGGCAAAAACACGCTTCTGCATATTTTACAGGCAAAAACTGGTGCCTGTTTTTGAGTCACTGTGATGCGTTTTTTCGGCAAAAATCCTTTTGTAACAAAAGCTTACCTGTACTCCCGGGAACTGGCCCGCTTCTTGATAAATCATTAAGGCCGGACCCGGGGGGCCGGTGCAGACAAAACCATGGAAGGACGGCAGATGAAGCTTATTACGGCGATCATCAAACCCTTCAAGCTCGATGAAGTGCGCGAATCTCTTTCGGCGCTCGGCGTTCAGGGCATGACGGTGACTGAGGTTAAGGGCTACGGGCGGCAAAAGGGGCATACGGAAATCTATCGCGGCGCGGAATATGCCGTGAGCTTCCTGCCCAAGCTCAAAATCGAAGTGGCAGTGAAAAGCGAAATGCTGGACGCGGTGATCGATGCGATCACCTCCAAGGCGAAGACCGGCCAGATCGGCGACGGAAAGATTTTCGTCACGCCGCTCGAACAGGTCGTGCGTATCCGCACCGGCGAAACGGATGGTGACGCGCTGTAGGCCCACCGGCCTTCACGCGTCCATAAAGGGGACTGAAACATGAGAATTGAAAGTTTGAAGAAAGCGGGACACGCAACGCTTGCCGGCCTCGGCATGGTTGCGATGACCGCTGGCATGGCCTGGGCGCAGGAAGCTGCGGCCGCGCCGGTGCCGGACAAGGGCGACACCGCCTGGATGCTGGTTTCCACCATCCTGGTGCTGCTGATGATCGTGCCGGGCCTGGCCCTGTTCTATGGCGGCCTGGTCCGTACCAAGAACATGCTGTCGGTACTGACCCAGACGCTGGTGATCAGCTGCATCGTGATGGTCGTGTGGGCCTTGTGGGGCTACTCGATGGCCTTCACCGATGGCGGCTCGCTGAACTCCTATGTCGGCGGCTTCTCCAAGGCCTTCCTCAAGGGCGTCGATACCTCCACCGTGGTCGAGACCTTCTCGCGCGGCGTTGTCATCCCGGAAATCGTCTTCGTGGCGTTCCAGATGACCTTCGCGGCGATCACCACCGCGCTGGTCATTGGCGGTTTCGCGGAACGCATGAAGTTCAGCGCCGTCGTGGCCTTCTCGATCCTGTGGCCGACCCTGGTCTACTTCCCCATGGCCCACATGGTCTGGTGGTGGCCCGGACCGGAATTCGCCTCGACCAATGCGGCCGATGCGACGGTTGCCGGTGCTGGCATGATCTGGGCTTATGGCGCGCTGGACTTCGCGGGCGGCACGGTCGTGCACATCAACGCCGGTATCGCGGCGCTGGTTGGCGCCATCCTGGTCGGCAAGCGTCTGGGCTACAAGCATGAAGCCATGGCACCGCACTCGCTGACCATGACCATGATTGGCGCCTCGCTGCTGTGGGTTGGCTGGTTCGGCTTCAATGCCGGTTCCAATCTGGAAGCCAATGCCTATGCCGGTCTGGCGATGGTCAACACCTTCCTGTGCACCGCCGCTGCCGGCTTCGCCTGGCCGCTGGTGGAATGGGTCACGAAGGGCAAGCCCAGCCTGCTCGGCGCCGCGTCTGGTGTCGTTGCCGGTCTTGTCGCGATCACGCCTGCCGCCGGCTTTGCCGGTCCGATGGGCGCCATCGTGCTGGGCCTGATCGTCAGTCCGATCTGCCTGTTCTTCGTCAGCGTGGTGAAGAACAAGCTGAACTACGACGACAGCCTGGATGTGTTCGGTGTGCATGCCGTCGGCGGCATCGTCGGCGCCATCGCCACCGGCATCCTGGTGGATCCGGCCTTGGGCGGCGCGGGCATCGTGGACTACACGGCTGGCGGCGCTGCCGTCTATCCGGGTCTGGTCCCGCAGGTGATCGCGCAGCTCAAGGGTGTTCTGACCACTCTGGTCTGGTCGGGCATCGGCAGCACGATCGTGTTCGGCATCATCAAGCTGACCATCGGTCTGCGCGTGAAGGAAGAAGTCGAGCGCGAAGGCCTCGACATCGCCGAGCATGGCGAACGTGCTTACAATATGTAAGCAAGCCTGAAGCAATCAGGGGGTGCGGCTCACGCCGCGCCCCCTTTTTGCTATTTGAACAACAACAAGAACCGGACAGGGACGATGCCCAGCTTTCTCAAATTTCTGCTTCCGCTGCTGCTGGCGGCCACGCCAGCCGCCGCGCAGGAACCCACGCTCAACAGCGGCGATACCGCTTGGCTTCTGACCTCGGCGGCGCTGGTGTTGCTGATGACCATTCCGGGCCTAGGCCTGTTCTATGGCGGCATGGTGCGCAAGAAGAACGTGCTGGCGACACTGGCGCAAAGCCTGGCCGCCACCGCGCTGGTTTCCGTTCTGTGGATGCTGGTGGGCTACTCCCTGGCCTTCAAGACCAATCCCAATCCCACGCTCAACCAGTTCATCGGCGACCTGAGCTATCTGTTCCTGCAACCGCTGAAGGTGGGCTCGCTGACCGGCACCATCCCCGAATCGGTCTTCATGCTGTTCCAGATGACCTTCGCCATCATCACCCCGGCGCTGATCGCCGGCGCCTTCGCGGACCGCATGAAATTCTCCGCCTTCCTGTGGTTCACCGGCCTGTGGCTGATCTTCGTCTATTGCCCGATCGCGCACATGGTGTGGGGCGGCGGCATTCTGTTCTCGCTGGGCGCACTGGATTATGCCGGCGGCTCGGTGGTGCATCTGAATGCGGGCACCGCCGCGCTGGTCACATGTTTGGTGATGGGCAAGCGCATCGGCTATGGCCGTGAAAACATGTCGCCGCACAATCTGGTGTTGTCGGTGGTCGGCGCGGCGCTGCTGTGGGTCGGCTGGTTCGGCTTCAATGCCGGTTCGGCGCTGAGCGCGGGCTTCAATGCCGGCATGGCCGCCGTCGCCACCCAGATCGCATGCGCCGCCGCGGCGCTGTCCTGGATGCTGGCGGAATGGGCCATTTCCAAGAAGCCGTCGGTGCTGGGCATGATTTCCGGCGCGGTGTCGGGCCTCGTGGCGATTACCCCGGCATCGGGCTTTGTCGATCCGGTCGGCGCGCTGATCATCGGCGTCACCGCCGGCGTGGTCTGCTACGTCGCCGCCGTCTGGATGAAGCGCGCGCTGGGCTATGACGACAGCCTGGACGCGTGGGGCGTGCATGGCGTGGGCGGCGCGCTGGGTGCCATCCTGACCGGCGCCTTCGCCAGCAGCGCGGTCAATCCGGCCGGCAAGGGTTGGATCAATGACGGCAATTTCGGCCAGATGCTGGTGCAGTTCTACGATGTCGGCATCACCTTCGTGTATTGCGGCGTCGTCACCTTCATCATCCTCAAGGCCGTGGACATGTTGATCGGCCTGCGCGTCTCGCCCGAAGTCGAGGTCGAAGGCCTGGACATCAACCTGCATGGCGAGACCGTCCACGACTGATTCAAAGCGTTCCGTCCCCACTGGGCGTCATCCGCGAGGGTGGCGCCCTCTTTTTTGGCTTAGGTTTTCTTAGAGAGCGCAGCGAGATTAGAAAACCTTGCCCCGCACCGAGCGAAGCGAGGGCGGACGGGTGACATGAAGGCTCGCCCTCTCTACATTCGCGCCGTTTCGCACCGGAGCTTCCTTTGTCCTTTGACGGCCGCCTCGCCGCCCTGCCGCCCGGGCCTTTTGCCCGCCTGGCAACGCTGCTAGGCGATGTGAAGCCGCAGCAAAAGCCGATCACGCTGGCGATCGGCGATCCCAGCGGCACGGTGCCGGATTTTGTGCGCGCGGCCCTGAACGACAGCGCCGCCAGCTTCGGCAATTATCCCGCCATTGCGGGCACGCAGGACTGGCGCGCCGCCGCGGGCGAATGGCTGAATAGCCGCTTTGCATTGAATGGCGCGATCGATGCGGAAAAGCATGTGCTGCCGCTGAACGGCACGCGCGAGGGCCTGTTCTCGGTGCTGTTTCCGTTCATGCCTGAAACAAAAGGCGGCGGGCGCCCGATCGTGGCAATGCCCAATCCTTTTTATCAATGCTATGCGGCCGCCGTGCTGGCGAGCGGCGCCGAGCCGCTTTATGTGCCGGCGCTGAAGGAAAACGGCTTCCTGCCGGATTTCACCAGCCTGCCGCGGGACGTGCTGGACCGGATGGCGGCGGTGTACATCTGCTCGCCGTCCAATCCCGAAGGCGCGGTGGCGGACGAGGCTTACTGGCAAGCGCTGTTCACGCTGGCCGAGCAGCACGACTTCATCGTGCTGGCGGACGAATGCTATGCCGATATCTGGTTCGACGCGCCGCCCGCCTGCGCGCTTCCGGTGCGGCTGGCCCAGAGCGGCGGCTTTTCCCGGCTGCTGAGTTTTCACTCCCTATCCAAGCGGTCGGGCCTGCCAGGCTTGCGCTCCGGCATGGTGGCGGGCTGCGGCAAGCTGATCGAGGCGTTCCGCGCCTTCCGTAATGTCGCCGGTCCCACCGTGCCGGGTCCGGTACAGGCCGCTTCCGCGGCCGCCTGGCGCGACGAGGCGCATGTCACCGCCGGCCGTCTCGCCTATGCCGAAAAGCTGACGGCGGCGCAGGCCATTCTGGGGGACCGCATGACACGTCCGGGCGGGGGATTCTTCCTCTGGCTGGATGTCGGAAACGGCGAGGAATTCGCCCTCAAGGCCTGGCGCGATCAGGGGGTCCGGCTGCTGCCCGGCGCCTATATGGGCAGGGAAATTTCCACCGGAAAAACCCAGTCAAATCCTGGCTTTTCCTATGTCCGGGTGGCGCTTGTTAATGATTTATCAACCATTAAGACCGCACTCGAAAGACTGAGAGAAATTCTCTAGCGGGCGGGTTTTGCATGGCGCAGTCCAAGATGATCGGCGGAGTCTATCACCCGCGCGCCAAGGGCGGCGCCATGAGCGATGCCCTGGCCGACGCCAAGCGCGCCATGAACCGCCTGACCCGCATGGTGGCGCTCAGGGGCGCAGGCCTCGCGCTGGTGCTGTCGGCCTTCGCCGCCCTGATCGCGCTGGCCAGCTATTCGTCCAGTGACGCCAGCCTGAACAACGCCAATGTGAACGATGTCGGCAACTGGCTGGGCCCGCTGGGCGCGGTGGCCGCCGATCTGATGCTGCAGATCTTCGGCATTGCGGCACTGGCCTTCCTGGCGCCGCAGTTCGTGTGGGGCGGGCGCGCCCTGCGCGGCAAGTCGATCAAGTATGCCATGTGGCGGCTGGTGGCCTGGCCGCTGGGCACCATCACCGTGGCGGCAGGCCTTGGCCTGTTTCCGCAGCCCGCCACTCTTCCGGCGGGCGCAGGCGGCATGATCGGCATCGCCGCGCATGGCCTTTCGATGCATGCCGCGCAGGTGTGGCAAATGCCGATGCTGAGCTGGGCGCTGCCACTGGGCCTCCTGCTGGCGGGCCTGCCGCTGGCCTTCCTCGCCACGGGCTTGCGCCTGATGCCCATCGTGGCGGGCGTGCAGAGCATTCCCAGCGGCGCGGTCTGGCTGTGGGATCTGGTCAGGAAGCCGAGATTCGGATCGTCCAATCATCATGACGACGATGAAGACGATGCCGACCATGAGTATGAAGATGATGACGAAGGCGCCTATCATGTGGGCGACGATGAAGAGAGCCCCGGCGCAATACGGCCCGAGCCCATCGCCGCGACGCGCCTGGCGGAGCGCCAGAGCAATCGCGTCAAGCGCGACATGCGCGGTACCGAAAAACCCGCCAAGCGCGCCGACAAGCAGCCGGCGCTGAATCTGGCGTCCGGCGACTATGAACTTCCGGCGCTGGGCCTGCTGGCCGAGCCGGTGGCGGTCAAGGATACCCACACGCTTTCGGATGAAGCGCTGGAAGAAAATGCCCGCATGCTGGAAGCGGTGCTGGCCGATTTCGGCGTCAAGGGCCGCATCACCGCCGTGCGCCCCGGTCCCGTGGTCACGCTGTATGAATTCGAGCCTGCCGCCGGCGTGAAGTCGAGCCGCGTGATTTCGCTGGCCGACGACGTGGCCCGTTCTATGAGCTCGGTGGCGGCGCGTATCGCCACCATTTCGGGCCGCAACGTGATCGGCATCGAACTGCCAAATCAATTCCGCGAGACCGTATACCTGCGCGAAATGTTTGCCTCACCCGATTACGAAAAGGCGCGCGCGCCACTGTCGGTGGCGCTGGGCAAGACCATTGGCGGCGAACCGGTGATCGCCGACCTGGCCAAGATGCCCCACTTGCTGGTGGCCGGCACCACGGGCTCGGGCAAGTCGGTCGGCCTCAACACCATGATCCTGTCGCTGCTGTACCGCATGTCACCGGCGCAGTGCCGGTTGATCATGATCGATCCCAAGATGCTGGAACTGTCGGTTTATGACGGCATTCCGCATCTTCTGTCGCCGGTGGTGACCGATCCGCGCAAGGCCATCGTCGCCCTGAAATGGGCGGTGCGCGAAATGGAAGACCGCTATCGCAAGATGTCCAAGATGGGCGTGCGCGGCGTGGAAGCCTTCAACGAACGCGTGCGAAAGGCCAAGGACAAGGGCGAAACCCTCAAGCGCACGGTACAGACCGGCTTTGACCGCGAAACCGGCAAGCCGATCTATGAAGACGAGAATCTCGAATTCGAGGTCATGCCCTACATCGTGGTGGTGGTCGACGAGGTCGCCGACCTGATGATGGTGTCGGGCAAGGAAATCGAAGGCGCGGTGCAGCGGCTGGCCCAGATGGCGCGCGCCGCGGGCATTCACCTGATTGCCGCGACCCAGCGCCCGTCGGTGGACGTGATCACCGGCACGATCAAGGCCAACTTCCCGACCCGTATTTCCTTTCAGGTCACCAGCAAGATCGACAGCCGCACCATCCTGGGCGAACAGGGCGCCGAGCAGCTTTTGGGCCAGGGCGACATGCTCTATATGGCGGCGGGCGGACGCATCAAGCGCATCCACGGTCCGTTCGTGTCGGACCATGAAGTCGAAGATGTCGTGCGCCACCTGAAGGCGCAGGGCACGCCGGAATATCTCGACGCCATCACCGAGGAACCGGACGAAGAAGGCGACGATCCCTATTCGATGCTGGGCGGTGGCAACGGCAATTCCGGCGATGAGCTGTACGACAAGGCGCTGGCGGTGGTGGCGCGCGACAAGAAGGCATCGACCTCCTACATCCAGCGCCGCCTGCAGATCGGCTACAACCGCGCCGCCAGCCTGATCGAACGCATGGAACAGGACGGCGTGGTCTCAAGCCCCAATCATAAAGGCGTGCGGGAAGTATTGTTGCCCGACCACGAGGAACGCTGATCCCAACCGATGGAAAACAAAAAAGCCCGGCGTCACCGCCGGGCTTTTTCTTTTGGATGCCGATCCGCCTAGTTGGCAGCGAAGCAGTAGAACTGACCCGCACCGCCGGTCTTGACCAGGGCTTCCTGGCTGCAGGCCGCCGAACTATGGGCGGCATTCCAGGAGGTGAAGTTGCGGTTGTTGTTCGGGCCGCTGCGGTCGTGGTGACCGACGATGGCCGAGCCTTCGCCATTCTTGGTCCAGTTGCCGCAGGTGGTGTCGGCGCTGCCCATGTTCGGCATGTAGCGGCCGGCCGAGTCCGAACCGGTCAGCATGTCATGGGTGTTGGGCGTGTCGCCGCGGCCATTGACCGGCATGCCCTTTTCATTGAGCAGGTTGGCCTTGGTCAGGTTGGGGTTGCTGCTGCTGTGCAGGTCGTCCACGTTCTTGGCGATGGTGACGCCCTTGGCATTGACCCAAGGGCCCGCGCCGATGCGGTCACGCGCGTCCACCGGACCGGCGCCGTTCGGCACCTGGGTGGTGGACAGATACGCGCGCCAGTTGGTCTTGGTCGAACCGGCCGCCTTGGCCAGCATCGCGCAATGCGCATCCGCGCCTTCCAGACCGCCAAGATTGGCGCCATCACCCTTGCCGACGCTGGTGATGAAGAAGCTCATATTATTCTGGGCCTGCACCGTGGCGGCACCCGCCAGGCAAACGGCAGCACCGGCGAAAAGCAACGAACCCCAAAGCTTGTTCTTCATTGAAAAATTCCTCCCTGAGAAAATTGGATCGGCGGCATCAACATGCCCAAATATGGCGAAGAAATGGCGTGCCGCAGCCGTGGCCGGCATTGTCATCCTATATTGATGTTGAAGGGGCCGAAACCCTAGCCGGCTTCCAGCAACTGGGCCGGGGCGGCACGCGCAAAGGTGATGGTGATGCGGGTGCCCTGGCCCCGCGCGCTGTCGATGCCGATGACGCCCCGGTGCAGGTCCACCAGCGCCTTGGTCAGCGGCAGCCCCAGGCCGGTTCCCTCATAGCGGCGCTCCAGCCGGTTATCGACCTGCGCGAAAGGCTGGAAGGCGACTTCCACATCCTCCGGGTCCATGCCGATCCCCGTATCGCTGACCGATACCGCGACCTCGTCCACCGTTTCGACAATGCCCAGCGAGGTGGTGCCGCCCGGTTCGGTGAACTTGATGGCATTGGACAGCAGGTTCAGGAATATCTGGCGCAGCTTGGCGGCATCGCCGGTCCTCAGGATTTCATGGTCGGGAATGGGCGCAATCAAGCTGTGCCCGGCCGCGCTGCACTGCTCGCGCATCATCGCGACGCAATCCTTCAGCACATAGCGCATGTCCACCGGCTTGCTTTCCAGGATCAGCCTGTTGGACTCGCTTTTGGAAAGGTCCAGCACGTCGTTGATCACCGACAGGAGATGACGGCCGCTGCGCAGGATGTCGTAGGAATAGTCCAGATAGCGCTCGTGACCTAGCTTGCCGAAAAGCTGGCCGGAAATGATTTCCGAAAAGCCGATGATGGCGTTCAACGGCGTGCGCAGTTCGTGGCTCATGTTAGTGAAGAAACGCGTCTTGGAGGCATTGGCGGCTTCCGCCTCGCGCTTGGCGCGGCGCAGGGATTCCTCGCGGTCCTTGATGGACGTGAAGTCCGACAGGAAGATGATCGAGCCGCCCTCGCTGGTGGCGTTGCCGGTCATGCGCAGCCAGCGACCATCCGCCAGTTCCAGCTCGGCATGGCCCGAGGTGAGCATGTCCTCACTGGGCGCCTGGGTCGGGGCCATCTGCTGCTGAATCAGGCCCAGCGCCGCGCCGACATCGCGGGTGGCAAATTCCTGCCAGGCATTAGGAAAGCTCCAGCCGGTCGAACAGGCCGACGGCGATGCCGGCGCTGTGCAGCGTGTAATCGGGAAGCAGAACGGTGGTGTAGTGCACATTGGCGCCGATCCCGTCGCGGGTGCCATAGCCGGTGATGAGCGCCCAGTTGGCCAGGCCGCCGCCGCCCGCGCCTTCCACCTGGCTGACCCCGCCGGTGGCCAGAAGCTTGCTGCCGTCAAACAGGTCCCAGGACTGGGCCGAGGCTGACAGAGGCGGAGCGGATGTAAGAAGCCCGGCAACAAGGGCAAAGCGTGACAGGGCCAGGCGCATCCCGATTCCCGGAAAAAAGAGTACGGATCCTGCTCTAACCGCGTCCTGGTTAAGGGGTCATAAAGCCTGCCTGTTCCCGGAATCGGCGCAAAAAGCGGGGGTGGACAGGGGGTGGGGCATGGCCTATATCCCCCCACCTTCCGTGACGCGGGGTGGAGCAGCCCGGTAGCTCGTCAGGCTCATAACCTGAAGGTCACAGGTTCAAATCCTGTCCCCGCAACCAAAAAACCCAGTTAGCACAATGTGTTAGCTGGGTTTTCCTTTTCAGCCTTACCCCTCAAAATAAGTATAAACTAGTATAAACTTTTCGAGCTTCGAAAGAGGTCCGAAAGGGTCCGGCTTAGCCTCAACCAAATTTACGAATGGAACGGGTCAAAGAGGGTTTTTCTTATAAGAAACCCTACCCTCCCCACCAAGCCGCCCAGGGTGTACCCTCCCCCCATCACATCAACCGAGGAAATGCGCTTCATATGGCTCGTTCAATCTCACTGAAAACCATCCAGGCTCGTATCGCTGAACTTCAGAAGAAGGCTGTAGCCCTTGAGACCAAGGTGAAGCCTGGTGTCGACAAAGCCGTCGCCCTGATCAAGAAGCACAAGCT
>CAILUV010000087.1 GCA_903837555.1 uncultured Alphaproteobacteria bacterium | reverse complement strand
GCACGGCGATATCGTTGGGCGAGTTGAGCGGCTGGCCGTTATAGCTGTCGGCGATCACCGTCAGCGTGCCGTCATGCTCGAAGCGCACCACGCGGCGCAGGCCATGCTGCGCCGATATCTGGCGGCCCTGGAAGTCGAAGGTGTTGCCGTTGGAATTGTAGGAGGGGCGGCGGAACGGCGTGATCTCGCCGGTCTCCCAGATGTAGCGATATTGCAGATCGTCGGTGACGTCGCTCCACACCACATACTGGCCCTGGTTGCTCCAGGCCGGACCTTCCGCCCACACCATGCCGGTGCCGACGCGCTTGATGTTGGAATGGCCGATGAAGCACTTGGCGCCTTCCGGCGAGGTGATCAGGATATCGGGATCGGGATAGTTGATCGGGGGCGCATCGGGGCCATAGACGCGGCCCGTCAGCACCGAGGTGCCAGGTGCCGGCTGCTTGGCCTGTCCGAAAGCCATTGTGGGCAGCATGGCGGCAGCACCCGCGACCAAAGCGCGGCGTGACAGATCGAATTTCATGGAATCCCTCCCGATATTGTTGGTCTGGAAGGGACTGGAACCCGCCGAAAACCGGCTGTCAATCTTGCGGCGCGGTGAAAGCCTGTCAGCCCGGTGCTGCGCCTTGGATATTGACCCTGAGCATGTAGAGCGACTGGGTCGCGGTCATGAACAGGTGATCGCGCTTGGGGCCGCCGAAACAGACATTGGCGCACCCCTCAGGCAGGCGGATGCGGCCGATAAGCTTGCCGACGGGATTCCACACGGTCACACCGCAATAGCCCAGCGGCGCGCTGGAGCTGGCCCAGATGTTGCCGGCCTTGTCGGCGCGCATGCCGTCCGAGCCGCAGCGGATTCCGTCCACCATGCAGTCGGTGAATTCGCGCTCATTGGTCAGACGATTGCCGGACACATCGCCGACATGAATGCGGCCACCGCGGATGATGTAGAGCTTGGTGTAATCGGGCGAGAAGCACAGGCCGTTCGGCCCCAGCCCCTGTTCGAACGGCAGCACCAGATCGACACGGCCCGAGGGATCGACCCGGTAGACGTTGGCGGGCAGCACCTGCTTCATCGAACCGATCAGCCCGACGCCGGAATGGCCGATGCGCGGATCGCGCAGGCCGCCCGGATTGGTGGGACCGTCTCCATCATCAGGATGGCCTTCGGCCAGGTTGGCGCCGAACAACGGATCGGTGAACCAGACGCTGCCATCCCTATGCGGCGCGACATCGTTGGGCGAGTTCAGCGCCTTGCCGTCGAACGCATCGGCGACGATGGTCATCGAGCCGTCCAGCTCCCAGCGCACCACGCGGCGGAAATAATCCTGCGTCGAAAGCTGACGGCCCTGGAAGTCAAACGAATTGCCGTTGGTGGAGAAGGAGGGCTTGCGCATCACCGTCACCTGGCCGTCGTCCCACAGATAGCGATAGAGCGTGTCTTCCTTCACGTCGCTGAAGATCAGATAGAGGCCCACAGCGGACCAGGCCGGGCCTTCCAGGAAGTGATAGCCGGTGGACACCCGCTTGATGGCGGCCTGGCCGATCAGGAAACTGCCGAAGCTGGGATCGACCCGGATGACATCGGGATCGGGCGAGCCGGGGGGCGGCGCGCCAGGGCCGAAATCGCGGGGTGGATTGGTGATCACCGAGCGGGGGGTGCCCAGCTGCGCCTTGGTTTCCTGGGCCCATGCCAAAGTGGGGGCCAGGCCGGGCAGGGTCGCGGCGGCGCCGGCCAGCATCAGGCGGCGATTGAGATGTGTCATTGAGGCTCTCCCGGTCATTGTTTTGGGCGAGCATTGAAGGGGCAGGGGAACCTGTCAATTACAAGGATATTTGACTTTTCCGGGCCCCGGAGCCTAAAACCCGCGCAATTCCGGAAAGCCGTATGACTTTCCGGTCCCCCGCCTGGCGCGGGGGATCGACCCTAGGCAGCGCAGGTGCGCCCCCTGGGGCGTACTGCGTTGGAATTTGCGGCGATGCCGCCTGGAGTTTTGAAGGTTGTTTGAGTCCTTACAATCCCGCCTGAGTGGCGTCTTCGACAAGCTTCGCGGTCGTGGCGCCCTGACCGAAGCGGACGTCGACGCGGCGTTGGCGGAAGTGCGCACCGCGCTGATCGAGGCCGACGTCGCCTTGCCGGTGGTGAAGGACTTTATCGAAAAGGTGCGTCCGCGCGCCATTGGCGAAAACGTCATCCGTTCGGTGACGCCCGGCCAGCAGGTCATCAAGATCGTTCATGACGTTCTGGTCGAGACGCTGGGCCAGGAAAATGCCGCGCTGAATATCGGTTCGCCCCCGGCCCCCATCCTGATGGTGGGTCTGCAGGGTTCGGGCAAGACCACGACATCCGCGAAATTGGGCCTGCTGCTGCAGACCAAGGAAAAGAAGCGCGTGCTGATGGCTTCGCTGGACACCACCCGTCCGGCCGCCATGGAGCAGTTGCGCGTGCTGGGCGAGCAGGCGGGCATTGCCACGCTGCCGATCATTGCCGGGCAGGGCCCGCTGGACATCGCCAAGCGCGCGATGGCGAGCGCCAAGGTCGGTGGTTATGACGCCGTCATTCTCGACACCGCCGGCCGCCAGCATGTCGACGAACAGTTGATGGCCGAAGTGGCTGCCGTGAAAGCGCTGGTCAACCCGCACGAAACCCTGCTGGTCGCGGACTCGCTGACCGGCCAGGACGCGGTGAACATCGCCAAGTCGTTTCACGACCGCGTCTCCGTCACCGGCATCATCCTGACCCGCGTTGATGGCGATGGCCGCGGCGGCGCGGCGCTTTCGATGCGCTTCGTCACCGGCGCGCCGATCAAGTTCCTGGGCGCCGGCGAAAAGCTGGACGCGCTGGAAGCGTTCCATCCCGAGCGCGTGGCTTCGCGCATCCTCGACATGGGCGACGTTGTCAGCCTGGTCGAGAAGGCGTCGGAGACGATCGACAAGGAAGAGGCGGAGAAGCTCGCCGCCAAGATGAAGAAGGGTACGTTCGACATGAACGACCTGAAATCGCAGCTGAACCAGATGAAGAAGCTGGGCGGCATGAAGGGCGTGCTGGGCATGTTGCCGGGCGTGGGCAAGATCAAGGGTCAGCTCGATGCGGCGGGCCTGGACGACAAGATTCTCACGCGCCAGGAAGCCATCATCCAGTCGATGACCAAGACCGAACGCAGCGATCCCGATTCGATCAACGGCTCTCGCAGGAAGCGCATCGCCGCCGGCGCCGGTGTGGAAGTGTCGGAAGTGAACAAGCTTCTCAAAATGCACCGCCAGATGGCGGACATGATGAAGAAAATGGGCAAAGGCGGCCGCATGCCGACGATGCCCGGCATGGGCGGAATGCCCGGTGGATTACCGCCCGGAATGTTTCCGGGTCGGCGTTGATTTAAGCGTTTAACTGTAAGGAAAGAACACAATGGCTCTTCGCATTCGTCTTGCCCGCGGCGGCACCAAGAAACGCCCGCACTACAATATCGTGATCTCGGATTCGCGTTCGCCCCGTGACGGCCGCTTCATCGAGAAGATCGGCTTCTACAATCCACTGCTGCCGTCGGATCATGCCGACCGCCTGAAGCTGGACCTGGATGCTGCCAAGGCCTGGATCGCCAAGGGCGCCGTGGGCTCGGACCGCGTGCACAAGTTCCTGGCCAATGCCGGCCTGGTGAAGGCTCGCGTGCACAACAATCCGCAGAAGGCCCAGCCCAAGAAGAAGGCGCAGGAACGCGCTGCTGCCGCCGCTGCCGCCGCCGCCAAGCCGGCGGAAGAAGCCTCGGCCTAATTGGTGCCGGACGTCCTACTTGCCGCCGTCATGGGCGCGCAGGGCCTGAAGGGCGAGGTGAAGGCGAAAGTCTTCACCGATGCGCCGGGTGCCCTGCCGCGCTATGGCGTGCTGCACGACAAGAATGGACGCACGTTCAAGATCACCGCCTTTCGCTCTTCCAAAGAGGGCGAGGCGGTGATTGCGTTTGAGGGAGTCAACGACCGCAGCAGCGCGGAAGCCTTGAAGGGCACGCAGCTTTTCGTCGACCGCGCCGCATTGCCCGAACCGGACGAAGACGAATTCTATCACGCCGACCTGATCGGCCTGGAAGCGCGTGACAGCGAAGGCCGTGTGCTGGGCAAGGTCGCGGCGATCCACAATTTCGGCGCCAGCGATGTGATTGAACTGGTGCGCAGCGACGGCGATCAGGTGCATCTGGCCTTCACGCGCGAAACCGTGCCGCACATTCACATCAAGGACGGCTATATCATCGTTGCGGTGCCGGAAGACGCCGAAGATAACGACCATGTCGAATAGCTGGCGCGCGACCATCCTGACGCTGTTCCCGGACATGTTTCCGGGGCCGTTGGGCATTTCGCTGCTGGGAAAGGCGCTGGAGAAGAATCTCTGGTCGCTTGATGTGCGGGATATCCGCGATCACGGGCTTGGCAAGCACCGCACGGTGGATGACACGCCGTCGGGCGGCGGACCGGGCATGGTGATGCGCGCCGATGTGGCGGCGGCTGCGATCGATGCGGTGGACCGCGCCGGACGCCCGCTGATCTACCTGTCGCCGCGCGGCAGGCATCTGGATCAGGCCCGCGTGCGCGAACTGGCGGCGGGGCCGGGCGCCATCCTTTTGTGCGGCCGGTTCGAAGGCCTGGACCAGCGGGTGATCGACGCGCGGCAGATCGAGGAAATCTCCATCGGCGACTTTGTGCTGGCGGGGGGCGAAATCGCCGCCATGGCGCTGGTGGAAGCGGCCGTGCGGCTGATCCCCGGCGTGCTGGGCGACCATGCCTCGACCGACGAGGAAAGCTTCAGTTCGGGGCTTCTGGAATACCCCCAGTATACCCGGCCGCAGGAGTTTGAAGGCCGGTCCATTCCGGAAGTCTTAAGTGGCGGGAATCATTCGGAAATCGCCAAATACCGCCTGGCCCAGGCCCAGGGCCTGACCAGGGAGCGGCGTCCTGACCTCTGGACCCTCTATGAAAAGGCCAAGTCCTAGTCTATATGCCCCGGCTCTATTGCCGTTTTCGACGCACGAAAGATCAAGAAAATGAACCTTTTGCAGGAACTGGAAGCCGAACAGATGAAGGCGGTGCGCGCCAAGGCGCATCCCGAATTCCGCCCCGGCGACACGCTGAAGGTCAGCGTCAAGGTGGTCGACGTGACCTATGACGAGAAGGCCAAGGCCAACAAGACCCGCGAACGCCTGCAGGCCTTCGAAGGCGTCTGCATCGCCCGCCAGGGCGCCGGCCTGAATGAGAGCTTCACCGTGCGCAAGATTTCCTATGGCGAAGGCGTGGAACGCGTCTTCCCGGTCTATTCGCCGCTGGTGGATTCGGTGACCGTGGTGCGCAAGGGCAAGGTGCGTCGCGCCAAGCTGTATTACCTGCGCGGCCGCACCGGCAAGTCCGCCCGCATCACCGAGCGCGTCGACGCGGCCGGCCCTGAAGCCGCCGCCTGACACGCTTAAAAAGCTTGTTTTACGGGCCGCGCTGGCATCCAGCGCGGCCCGTTTGCTTTGGCGCGGTTCGCTAAGTGCCAGAAAAGCCCCATTTTTCGGGCTTTTCTCCCCACATATCGAAAAAGCCCCAATTTATTGCGCTTTTTTGGACCCCACCCGCTTTATCTTGCGGGAAATGCCGTAAAATCGGGCTCATCTGTTGATTCGTTAAGAGGGAGAATCCCAAATGGCTACCGCCGCAAAGAACACCGCTGCCGTAAAAGTCGAAACCGTTTCCACCCGTCAGCTCGCCGGCCAGTTGGCCGAGAAGCACGAACTTTCCCAGAAGCTCGCCAATACGATGCTGGAAGACATTATCGCCCTGGTGACCAAGCACCTGAAGAAGGGCGCGCGTATCCGCCTGAATGGCCTGGGCATCCTGGTCGTGCGCAAGCGCGGTCCGCGCATGGGCCGCAATCCCGCCACCGGCGAAGCGATCAAGATCAAGGCGTCCAAGAAGGTCGCGTTCCGCGCCTCCAAGGAACTGAAGGAAGCCATCTAAGCTTCTTTCGATCTGCGTGATGAAGAAAGGCCGGGTGTTTTGCACCCGGCCTTTTCTTATTTCCTATATTGCCCTGCCTTTGCGCATTTGCCCCCACATATGGCGGGGCGATGTGTCAGCTTGCCCGATGGCCCCCAAGCGGCTAGGTAGCCTCCCGGATTTCAAACGGGAATTTCACCATGGCGCGCAAGAAAATCGCTCTTATCGGCGGCGGACAGATCGGTGGTACCTTGGCCCATCTGGCCGCTCTTAAAGAGCTGGGCGATGTGGTGATCTTCGACATCGCCGAAGGCCTGCCCCAGGGCAAGGCGCTCGACCTGGCCCAGTCGGCGCCGGTCGACAGCTTCAACGCCAAGCTCAGCGGCACCAACAGCTATGCCGACATCGCGGGCGCCGACGTGGTGATCGTCACCGCCGGCGTGCCGCGCAAGCCGGGCATGAGCCGCGACGACCTGATCGGCATCAACCTGAAAGTCATGGCGTCGGTCGGCGCGGGCATCAAGGCCAACGCCCCCAATGCGTTTGTCATCTGCATCACCAATCCGCTGGATGCGATGGTCTGGGCGCTGCAGAAATTCTCCGGCATTCCGCACAACAAGATCGTGGGCATGGCCGGCGTGCTGGACAGCGCGCGCTTCCGTCACTTCCTAGCCGAAGAAATGAACGTCAGCGTTGAAGACGTTTCGGCCTTCGTGCTGGGCGGCCATGGCGACACCATGGTGCCGATGCCGCGCTTCTCCACCGTGGCCGGCATCGCGCTGCCCGAACTGGTGAAGATGGGCTGGATCAGCCAGGACCGCCTGGACCAGATCGTTACCCGCACCGCCAATGGCGGCGCCGAGATTGTCGGCCTGCTCAAGACCGGTTCGGCCTATTACGCGCCCGCCACCAGCGCCATCCAGATGGCCGAAAGCTATCTGAAGGACCAGAAGCGCGTGTTGCCCTGCGCCGTTCATGTCGACGGCGCCTATGGCATCAAGGATCTTTATGTCGGTCTGCCGGTCGTGATCGGCGAAAAGGGCGTGGAGCGCATCGTCGAGCTGAACCTGACAGACGATGAAAAGTCGGGCCTGAACAAGTCGGCCGACGCCGTGCGCGGCCTGATCGAAGCCTGCCGCAAGCTGGAACCCTCGCTGGGCTGATATTTTCAGCTCCGGTTCATCGGGATATGACAGCCTTGCGGTGCGTTGCTGCCAGGAAGCCATGACGACCGGGAGGACGACAATGACGGGTTTTCGCGCCCTGCTGGCGGCGATGCTGCTGCTGGCCGCCATGGCGCCGGTCCAGGCGCAAGGCGGCAAGGCCACCCTGGTCATCCATGTGCAGAACGTGTCGCCCAAGGGCGGCATCCTGCGGCTGGGCCTCTACGCCGAGGCCAACTATGACAAAGACGGCGACACGGTCGCCGACGCCGATGTGACGGCGCAAAGCCCGCAGACCACCATCACCCTGATCGATATCGCACCCGGCACCTATGCCATCCAGGCGTTCCAGGATTTCAACGCCAACGGCAAAATGGACTCCAGCTGGATCGGCCTGCCGCAGGAACCCTATGGCTTTTCGCGCGATGCCCGCCCAGTCCTGTCCAAGCCGGGTTTCGACAAGACCCGCATTGAGATTCGCGACGGGATGAATGTGCAGACGTTGCGTCTGCAGAATAGCGGCTGATCGCAGCCCGCAAGGCTCTTTCCTTTTGGGCCTCTCGTGATAGTGCGGGTCCATGAGCGATCCCGCCGCCAGCATCTACCGCGCCCGCGACCTCAACCTGTTCGTGGGCGCGCGCTTCCTCTCCACCGTCGCGATCCAGGTCCAGTCGGTCGCCATCGGCTGGCAGGTCTATGAGATGGAGCGCACCGCCTGGGCGCTGGGCATGGTGGGGCTGTGCCAGTTCCTGCCGATGTTTCTTCTGACCCTGCCGGCGGGCGACATCACCGACCGCTTCAACCAGCGCCGCGTCTACAGCTTTTCCGCCGCGCTGCAGGCGGCTTGCAGTGCGCTGTTCCTGGCCCTGTCGCTATGGTATCCGCATGACGCCTGGCCCTTCTATGTCGTGCTGGTGCTGTTCGGCGCGGCGCGCGGCTTTGCCGGGCCGTCGGGCTCGTCGCTGCTGCCGTTCCTGGTGCCGCCGGAAAGGCTGGCCAAGTCCATGGCGTTCAGCTCGTCCTTCTTCACCGCCGCGGTGATCTCCGGCCCCGCGATCGGCGGCTTTCTGTATGCGCTGGGTCCGGTGCCGGTCTACGCGCTGTGCATCACCGGATTTCTGGGCGCGGGTTTGATCGTGGCACGGCTGGGCGGGCGGCGCTTCAAGCCGGAAGCCACCGAAGCCAGCCGCTATGAGCGCGTCGCCGAAGGCGTGCGCTTCGTGCGCTCCCGGCCCGTGGTGCTGGGCGCGATCAGCCTCGATTTGTTCGCGGTGCTGCTGGGCGGCGCCACGGCGCTGCTGCCGATCTTCGCGCGCGACATCCTGCATGTCGGGCCGGTCGGGTTGGGCTTTCTGCGCTGCGCCCCGGCGGTAGGCGCATTCGCCACGGCCTTCTATCTCACCCACTGGCCGATCCGGCAAAAGGTCGGGCCGGTGATGTTCGCCTCGGTGGCGGTGTTCGGCGTCGCCACCATCGTGTTCGGACTTTCGACCTGGTTTCCGGTATCGCTGCTGGCGCTGGTCGTGCTGGGCGCATCCGACATGGTCAGCGTCAATATCCGCAGCAGTCTCATTCAGCTCTCCACCCCCGACCCCATGCGCGGGCGCGTCTCCAGCGTCTCCATGCTGTTCATCGGCGCGTCCAACGAACTGGGCGAATTTGAATCGGGCACCACCGCCGCCCTGATGGGCACCGTGCCGGCGGTTGTGGCGGGCGGCATCGGCACGCTGCTGATAGTGGGGATATGGATGAAGCTATTCCCGCCCTTGTGGCGGGTGAACAAGTTCAGCGACGTCACCGTGCCGGTGGTGAATCAGAACTCGTAGGAAACGTGCATCATCGCGCCGTCAGGTCCGGGCACGATCTCGGAATAGACGTTGTAACGTTTCTGAAAACGCGAACCCAGGATCGCGGCATAACCCCAGGCCATCGCCGAGCTGGCCGCCGTGTCGTACCAGCGATGCTTGTTGGCCTGGACGCGGCTGTAAGACACGAACTGGCTGGCGGCCAAGGCCGGCAGGCCGTATTCCCACCCATAACGTCGTCCCAAAAAGGCCGAACCTGACGCAGCCAGCGCGGCGGTATCGGACGGGAACGACTTGTAATCGCTACCGTCGGGACGGCGCGAACGCACCACCTGCTTGATGGCGAATGCGCTGCCGACCGTGGCGACCGTGATGGCGGCCAATTCGGCAGTGCCGGTCCAGTCGCGCTTGTAGGCGGTGATGCCCGCCGCGATCACCGGCAGCGCGATGGCGACGCCGGTGCCGGCGGTGGTGATGGTCTTGTTCTGCCCGGCGGTGGCCGCGGATGCGCCGAAGCAAAGAAGAAGCGCGGCGAGAAAAACAGGGCGCATGGCGAACCTTATCAGAATGGGCCGCGCGGCGGTCGTCAGGCCCGCACGTAGACGTCGACGCGGTCCGCCGGGCCGGAATCCTCGGCACCGCCCATGGCGCGCACGTCGATGCGGTCGGGCGACATGCCATCGCTGATCAGCACCTGGCGGATGGCCAGCGCGCGGCGCAGCGACAGGCGGCGCGCGTCGGAGCCCTTGTCACCCTTGCCGCCGCCGAACGCCTGCAGTTCGACGCGGCTGGAGGGGCGGGTCATGGCGGCATTGAGATCGGCGGCCAGGAACTTGATCGCGCCCAGCGCGCCTTCGGCCGGGTCGGATGCGTCCTTGGCGAACAGGATGACGCTGCGCTTGGTCAGGCCGGCCGTGTCGGAAGACGCCGCGGACGGCGCCGGTGCGGGCTTGGCGGTTGGGCTGGGTGCCGGCTTGGCGGACTGGCCGCCGAAGATATTGCTGTAGTTGGGCGGATTGAACGGGTTGGGGCTGGCGGCCTGTGGCGCCGGGCTGGGCGCCGGCTTGGGGGCCGGGGGCGGCGCAGGCTGGGCGACGCGCGGGGGCGGGGGGGCTGCGCTGGCAAGCTGGACCGGGGCGGAACGGCGCACCACGCGGCGGGTGCCGGGCGGATAGAGCGTAATCGCGCCGCCGCGTTGGCCGGGATAAAGAAGCTGGGGCACCATGCGGGCATAATCTCCGCCCGGATACAAAAGGCGGCTGCTGCCGCGCGCCGCGACGGGATTGACCCGCACTTCCAGGCCCGTGGCCACATCCTGCGCCAGGCCAGCGCCCACAGACGCAAGCCAAAGACCGGCCGAAAGACCCAACAGGGACGAGGAACGCATAGAACGACAGCTCGGAAGAAGGTGCCCAAACACAGCCTAGCGTTTATCTAACGCTTTGCAACTATTACCCAAATGCCGCACATTCGCACCGCCCGAGGGAGATTTTTCGCCAATGAAAACAAGAGCCGCCGTGGCCTATGCCGCCGGAAAGCCGCTGGTGATCGAGACCGTCGACCTGGAAGGCCCCCAGGCCGGCGAAGTGCTGGTGGAAATCAAAGCCACCGGCGTCTGTCACACCGACGAATTCACCCGTTCGGGCGCGGACCCCGAAGGCCTGTTCCCGGCGATTTTCGGCCATGAGGGCGCGGGCGTGGTGGTCGATGTCGGCCCCGGCGTGACCAGCCTGAAAAAGGGCGATCATGTCATTCCGCTCTACACGCCCGAATGCCGCCAGTGCAAAAGCTGCACATCGCACAAGACCAACCTGTGCACTTCCATCCGCTCGACCCAGGGCCAGGGCGTGATGCCCGACGGAACCAGCCGTTTTTCAATCGGCGGCCAGAAGATCCATCACTATATGGGCTGCTCCACCTTCGCCAATCACACCGTGCTGCCGGAAATCGCGCTGGCGAAAATCCGCTCCGACGCGCCCTTCGACAAGGTCTGCTACATCGGCTGCGGCGTCACCACGGGCATCGGCGCGGTGATCAACACCGCCAAGGTCGAGCCGGGCTCGAACGTGGTGGTGTTCGGCCTGGGCGGCATCGGCCTGAACGTGCTGCAGGGCGCGCGGATGGCGGGCGCCGACATGATCGTGGGCGTGGACATAAACCCGGCGCGCGAGGCGCTGGCCCGCCAGTTCGGCATGACGCATTTCGTCAATCCCAGGGACATCAAGGGCGATCTGGTGCCGCATCTGGTCGAACTGACCAAGGGCGGGGCGGATTACTCATTCGAATGCGTCGGCAATGTCGATCTGATGCGCCAGGCGCTGGAATGCACCCATCGCGGCTGGGGCGAGAGCATCATCATCGGCGTTGCGGGCTCGGGGCAGGAGATCAAGACCCGTCCCTTCCAGCTTGTGACGGGCCGGGTATGGAAAGGCACCGCGTTCGGTGGCGTTCGCGGCCGCACCCAGGTGCCGCAGATCGTGGACTGGTATATGGACGGAAAAATCAGCATCGATCCGCTGATCACGCACAAGCTGCCGCTGGAACGCATCAACGAAGCCTTCGACCTGATGCATTCGGGCGAGTCGATCAGAACCGTCATCGAGTTCTGATTATTTGTCTGTTTGCGCCGGAGCGCGTTTGGCGTCACCCTGATGAAAAATAAGGGGGGCGTCATGCGCATTCGTCTGTTGGCGGCACTGGCCGCGCTTTGCGTTTCACCTGCTTTGGCGCAATCGCTGATCCCGCCGCCCGCGCCGCCGGGCATAGAGGTGCCGGACTGGGCGCTGCCTGGGTCGCCGACCCACAAGCAGATCGCGCCACCGAAAGATTTTCATCGCGATCCGGTGACCTTCAACAAGCCAGTCGGCGTGTTTGAAAACAGCACCGATGTCGGCGGGCCGTTGGTGCCTTCTACCGCCAGTTATGATGCAGCGTCCAAGACCTATACCATCACCGCTGCTGGCTATAACATCTGGTACCAGCGCGACGAATTTCATTTCCTCTGGAACAAGATGTCTGGCGATGTTTCGCTCACCGCCAGCGTGGCGTGGCCGAACATGGACGATTTCCACGACCGCAAGGTGGCGCTGGTCATCCGTGACAGCCTGGACGACGATTCCCGCAAGATCGTCGCGGCCCAGCATGGCAATGGCATGACGCACATCGCCTGGCGCGCCGAGAAGACTGGCAACATGACAGGCAGGTCGCATCGCACCTCGCGCCAGCCCATACCCGGCTCGGGCGAACGCGGCGAGCAGGCGATCCATCCCACGCGCTTCGGCATCGAGAAGAAGGGCGACCAGTTCCAGCTCTGGATAAGCTGGCAGGGCGAGCCGATCCATCCCGAAGGCGCGCCGATCACGTTCAAGACCAATGGCCCGGTCTATGTCGGGATCGGCTTCACCTCGCACCTGCCGGCCAATCTGCTGACCGCGCAGGTAAAGGATGTCGTGCTGGAAAACCGCGCCGGGCGGATTCGCTAGCCTTTGATGCCCTTGAGCAGCTTGAGGATCTGCGGCTGCAGATATTCGTTGCTGGCTAGCACGGTGCCGCTCCCCAGCATGTCGGCGCCGCCATTCAGGTCGCTGACCATGCCGCCGGCCTCACGCACCAGCACGATGCCCGCCGCGATGTCCCAGGCCTGCAGCGAGCGTTCCCAGAAGCCGTCGAAGCGGCCCGCCGCCACATAAGCCAAGTCGAGCGAGGCCGCGCCGAAGCGGCGGATGCCGGCGGTAACGTTCATCACCTCGGCCATTTCGGCCGCGGCGCGGGCGTGACCATCTTTGCCCAGGAAGGGCAGGCCGGTGG
This sequence comes from uncultured Alphaproteobacteria bacterium, assembly GCA_903837555.1. Taxonomy (GTDB): domain Bacteria; phylum Pseudomonadota; class Alphaproteobacteria; order Micropepsales; family Micropepsaceae; genus Rhizomicrobium. The sequence goes on along the minus strand of CAILUV010000087.1, from coordinate 26,567 downwards.
CGATCACCGCCGGGGCCAGTTCCTTGCGGGCCGCGACGCGCAAGCGCTTGTTGTTGTGATAGGCGCCATGGCCCTTCTCGGCGGTGTAGAGGTCGTCGGTGACGGGATTGAACACCACACCCGCCACAAGCTGGCCTTCGCGCTCCAACCCAATGGAGATGGCGAAGTGCGGAATGCCGTGCATGAAGTTGGTGGTGCCGTCGATCGGATCGATGATGAAGCGGTGGGAGGCATCGGCGCCCTTCAGCACGCCGCCTTCTTCGCCCAGGAAACCATAGCCGGGGCGAGCCCGGGACAGTTCCTCGATCAGGATTTTTTCGGTGCGCTTGTCGGCGGATGTGACGAAATCCGCCGGTCCCTTCATCGAAATCTGCAAATTTTCCAGCTCGTTAAAGTCGCGGATCAGCGGGCGCCCAGCCTTGCGGGCGGCGGCCACCATCACGTTCAGGGCGGGCGAGGAATAGGGTGCCATTAGTCAGCCCTGCGCACGTAGGAGCCGTCTTCGGTGGCGACGATGATCTTTTCGCCCGCGCCGATGAAGGGCGGCACCTGAATTTTCAAGCCGTTTTCCAGCACGGCGGTCTTGTAGGACGGGGCGGCGGTGCCGCCCTTCATCACCGGATCGGCTTCGGCGACGGTCAGCGTCACCTGCACCGGCAGCTTGATGCCGATGGGCTTGTCTTCATACATGTGAACCAGCGTCTTCATGCCGTCCTGCAGGAACTGCGCCTGGTCACCGACAAAGTCAGTGTTCAGCTCGATCTGCTCATAGCTTTCCATGTCCATGAAGGTCAGCATGTCGCCGCTGGCAAAGAGGAACTGGAAGTCCTTCTTGTCGAGATAGGCTTCGTCCACCGCTTCGTCGGAGCGGAAGCGCTGGTTCAGCTTGGTGCCGGTGGTGACGTTCTTGAGTTCGACCTGGTTGTAGGCGCCGCCCTTGCCGGGCTTCACCTTGACGGTCTTCACCGCGATCCAAAGACCGCCCTCGTAGTTGATGAGGGTGCCGGGGCTGATTTCATTGCCGGTAATCTTGGCCATAGTTCAACGCCTCCGTGGCGCGGGGTGAGAGGTCTGCAGGTTCAAAGAGCGGGCGGGTGATAGCAGGCGGGGCGAGTCTTTTCCAGCCGGTCAGGCCAGCAGGCTATTGAAGCCCTTAACCGCGGCTTCCGGGCCGTCCGGGTGGTCCCAGACCCCGCCCGCGACGGCGAGGAAGTCGGCGCCGGCTTCGACCAGCGGCCGCGCGTTGGCGACGGTGATGCCGCCGATGGCGACGCACGGCACCACCATCATCTCGCCCCACCATTTTAGCAGCTCGATGTCAGCGCTGGTCTTGGGTTCCTTGGTCTGGGTCGGGAAGAACGCGCCGAACGCGACATAGTCGGCGCCGGCTTCGCCCGCTTCCATCGCCAAATGGCGGCTGTCGTGACAGGTCACGCCGACGATGCCGTTGGGCATCAGGCGGCGCGCTTCGGAATAAGACGCGTCGTCCTGCCCGACATGCACGCCGTCACAGCCCAGTTCTGCGGCCAGGTCGGGACGGTCGTTCAGGATGAAGGCGGCGTTATGGGCTTGCACCGCAGGGCGCAGCGTGTCGGCGGCGCGGCGGATTTCATCGTCGCTGACATTCTTCAGGCGCAACTGGAAGCTGGCGACATCGCCGCCTGACAGCGCTTCCTTCAGCGGGCCCAAAAAATTCGCCGCCGAAAGCTTCGGCGGCGAAATCAGGTAAAGGCGGCAGCGGTCACTCAAGCGGCGCTCTCGTTCGCCTTGGTCCATTTGCCCAGAGATGCCTGGCTGTTCATCAGCGCCCGGTGAGCAAACGCCTTCTGGCCGGCGGCGACATTTTCCCCCTTGCCGCTCCAGGCCTTTTGCGGTGCGGCCTGCAGGGCGCGGCCATAGGAGAAGGTCAGCGCCCAGGGCAGGCCGCCAATGGCGTTCATGGCCGACAGATGCGCGGTGGCGTCTTCATCCGACTGGCCGCCCGAGAGGAAAGCGATGCCGGGCACCGCGCCCGGCACGCAACGCTTGAGCACCTTGATGGTGCGTTCGGCGACCTCTTCCACGGAATTCTGCCGGGGGCACTTCATGCCCGGCACCACCATGTTGGGCTTCAGGATGATGCCTTCCAGCTTCACATCGGCGAAATAGAGCTCCTGGAAAACTTCCTTCAGGATCCACTCGGTGACCATTTCGCAGCGGTCGATATCGTGGTCGCCGTCCATCAGCAGTTCCGGCTCGACAATCGGTACGATGCCGTTTTCCTGCGCCAGGGCCGCATAACGGGCCAGGGCATGAGCGTTGGCGTGGACGGCGTTGTGGCTGGGCTTGCCGTCTGCGATTTCGTAAACGCCGCGCCACTTGGCGAAGCGCGCGCCCAGCTTGTGATATTCGACAAAGCGGCCGCGCAGGCCGTCCAGGCCTTCGGTGATGGTCTCGTTCGGCGCGCCGGCCAGCGGCACCGCACCCTTGTCCACCTTGATGCCAGGGACGCTGCCGGCAGCCTCGATCAGCTGGACCAGCGGCGTGCCATCCTTGGCTTTCTGGCGGATGGTTTCGTCGAACAGGATCACGCCGCCGATGTGGTTCTTCATGGCGTTGTCGGTGCGGAACAGCAGCTCGCGATAGTCGCGGCGATTGTCTTCGGTGTTTTCCACGCCGATCTTGTCGAAACGCTTCTGGATGGTGCCGGTGGATTCATCGGCGGCCAGGATGCCCTTGCCGGGCGCCACCATTTTGCAGGCAATCGCGTTCAGTTCGTCCAGATTCATCACTTCCTCTACTTCGGCGTCAGGGCTTCAACGCCCGGCAGTTCCTTGCCTTCCAGCCATTCCAGAAAGGCGCCACCAGCGGTGGAGACATAGGTAAAATCTTGTTCGACACCGGCATGGGCCAGTGCCGCGACCGTGTCGCCGCCGCCGGCCACCGAAAGCAGATTGCCGGCCCGGGTCGCCTTGGCCACGGCCTTGGCTGCCGCCACCGTGCCCTTATCGAACGGCGCCGTCTCGAACGCGCCGAACGGTCCGTTCCACACCAGTGTGCGGGTGCCGATCAGGCGGTTCTCGAATTCGGCGATGCTGGCGGGGCCGACATCCAGAACCATCTCGTCGTCGGCAATATCGCGCGCCGAAACGGTGCGGTGCGCCGCGCCGGCCTTGAACTCCTTGGCGACCACCACATCGGTCGGCAGCAGGATCACGGCGCCGCTTTCGTTGGCGGCGTGAAGAATCTTGCGCGCGGTTTCCAGATGGTCAGGCTCAAACAGCGACTTGCCGACGGCCAGGCCTTCTGCAGCAAGAAAAGTGTTGGCCATGGCGCCGCCGATCACCAGCACTTCCACGCGCTTCACCAGATTTTCCAAGAGCGCGATCTTGGTCGAGACTTTCGCCCCGCCCACCACCGCCAGCAGCGGGCGCTGCGGATTGCCGAGCGCCTTTTGCAGATGGGTCAGTTCGGCCTGCATCGAGCGGCCCGCCGCGTTGGGCAACAGGCGTGCGACGCCTTCGGTGGAGGCATGGGCGCGGTGCGCGGCAGAGAAAGCATCGTTGACGAAGATGTCGCCCAGCGCCGCCAACTCGGTGGCCATGGCGCTGTCATTGCCTTCCTCGCCCTTGTGAAAGCGGGTGTTCTCCAGCAGCAAAACGTCGCCGTCCTTCAGCGCGGCGATAGCGGCCTTGGCCTTTTCGCCAACACAGTCGTCAGCGAAGGCGATCTTGCGGCCCAATGCGTCGGACAAGGGCTCAACCAGCGCCTTCAGCGACATGGACGGCACGACCTTGCCCTTGGGGCGGTCGAAATGGCTGAGCACGATCACGCGCGCGCCGGCCTCGGCCAGTTCCTTGATCGTGGGCGCCTGGCGCTCGATGCGGGTGGCGTCGGTCACTTTCCCGTCCGCCACCGGCACGTTGAGGTCGGCGCGTACCAACACGCGCTTACCCTTTACCGAGAGGTCGTCCAGCGTGCGGAATGCCATTTAGATCAGCTTGCCCATCGCCACGGCGGTGTCGGCCATGCGGTTGGAGAAGCCCCACTCATTGTCATACCAGGTCATGATCGACACAAACGTGCCGTCCATCACCTTGGTCTGGTCCAGCGCGAAGCTGGAGGAAGCCGGATTGTGGTTGAAGTCGACCGACACCAGCTTCTCATGCACCACATCCAGGATGCCCTTCAGCGGGCCCATGGCGGCGCCCTTGATGGCGTCGTTGATTTCCTGGACCGATGTGGCGCGCCTGGCGATGAACTTCAGGTCGACCAGCGACACGTTCGGGGTCGGCACGCGCACCGAGACGCCGTCCAGCTTGCCCTTGAGTTCCGGCAACACCAGGCCGACGGCCTTGGCGGCGCCGGTCGAGGTGGGGATCATCGACAGCGCCGCGGCGCGGCCGCGGTACAGATCCTTGTGCATCTGATCCAGCGACGGCTGGTCGTTGGTGTAGCTGTGAATGGTGGTCATCATGCCGCGTTCGATGCCGACGGCATCATTGAGCACCTTGGCCACCGGCACCAGACAGTTGGTGGTGCAGGAGGCATTGGACACGACCAGCATGTCCTTGGTGAGCTGGTCGTGATTGACGCCGTACACCACTGTCAGGTCGGCGCTGTCGCACGGCGCCGACACCAGCACGCGCTTGGCGCCGGCGGTCAGGTGCGCGGCGGCTTTTTCCTTCGAGGTGAAGATGCCGGTACATTCCAGGGCGATGTCCACGCCCAGTTCCTTGTGCGGCAGCTCAGCGGGGTTCTTGATGGCGGTGACTTTGATCTTGTGACCGGCGGCGATCATGTATTCGCCGTCGACGCTCACCTGCGCCGGGAAGCGGCCATGCACGCTGTCATAGCGCAGCAGGTGGGCATTGGTGTCCACCGGTCCCAGATCGTTGACGGCCACGACTTCGATGTCGCGGCGGCCGGATTCCACGATCGCCCGCAATACCAGACGGCCGATGCGGCCAAAGCCGTTGATTGCAACCCGAAGCGCCATGTCGAACTCCTGAAATTAAACCTTGAGCAATTTCTTCGCAGCCGCCACAGCGGCGTCGGCGGTGATGCCGAACTTCTTGTAGACGTCCTTGTAGGGGCCGGATGCGCCGAAGCTGTTCATGCCGATAAAGGCCCCGCCATTTTCAAGAAGTTCCGAACCGATATAGCGGTCCCAGCCTTCGCGCATGCCCGCCTCGATGGCGACCTTCACGGTGCCCGGGCCCAGCGTCCTTCTGCGATAGTCTTCGCTCTGTTCTTCGAACAGCGCCCAGCAGGGCATGGAAACGACGCGCGCGGCGATGCCTTCGGCCTTCAGCGTGTTCGCCGCTTCCACCGCCAGGCTGACTTCGGTGCCGGTGGCCAGGAAGGTCACTTTGGCATTCGCATCGCCCACCAGTTCATACGCGCCCCTGGCCGACAGGTTCTCGGCGGTGTGGGTTTCGCGCAAGGTCGGCACGTCCTGGCGCGAGAAGGCGATCAGGCTGGGGCGGCGGTCGTTCTTCAGCGCCAAGTCCCAGCATTCGGCGGTTTCCACGCCATCGGCGGGCCGCATGGTGAGCAGGTTCGGAATCGCGCGCAGCGCCGCCATGTGCTCGACCGGCTGGTGGGTGGGGCCATCTTCGCCCACGCCGATGGAATCGTGGGTCATCACGAACACCACGCGGATTCCCATCAGGGCAGCGAGACGGATCGACGGGCGACAGTAATCCGAGAACACCATGAAGGTGCCGCCATAGGGGATCAGGCCGCCATGCAGCGCGATGCCGTTCATCGCCGCGGCCATGCCATGCTCGCGGATGCCGTAATGGATGTAGCGGCCGGCGAAATTTCCGGGCGACACGCCATCGATATTCTTGGTCTTGGTGTTGTTGGACGGCGTCAGGTCGGCCGAGCCGCCGACCGTGGTCGAAAGTTCGGCGTTGATGACGTCCAGCGCCTTTTCCGACATCTTGCGGGTGCCGGCGCTGGGCTTTTCCGCCGACAGCTTTTCCTTCAGCGCGTTCAGGGCGGTGCCGACGCTGGCCGGGATCACCCCGCTGATTGCGGCATCGAAATCCTTGGCATGGCTGCTGGCGTTCTTGCGCGCGGTCCAGTCGGCGCGGGTCTTGGCGCCGCGGCTGCCGATGGCGCGCCACTGGTTCAGCACGTCATCGGGTACCACAAAAGCCTCGTAGTCCCAGCCCAGTTCCTTGCGCGCGGCTGCCACGATCTCGGCGCCCGGAGCATCGCTGTGCGCCTTCTGCGTGCCGGCGCGGCCCGGCATGCCGAAGCCGATGATCGTGCGACAAGCGATCAGCACCGGCGCGTCGGACGTCTGCGCCTTGCTCAGGGCGCGGTCGATATCGACGGCGCTGTGGCCGTCGCAGGTATCCACCGTCCAGCCGGCAGCCTTGAAGCGCTCGAGCTGGCTGGTGGAGTCCGACAGCGACAGCGCGCCATCGATGGTGATGTGATTGTCGTCCCACAACACGATCAGGTTCGACAGCTTGAGATGCCCGGCCAGGCCGATGGCTTCGTGGCTGATGCCTTCCATCAGGTCGCCGTCCGAGGCGATGACATAGGTCTTGTGATTGACCAGATCGTCGCCGAAGCGGGCGTTCAGCAGCCGCTCGGCCAGTGCCATGCCCACGGCATTGGCGATGCCCTGGCCCAGCGGGCCGGTGGTGGTTTCGATGCCCGGCAGGTCGCCATGCTCGGGATGGCCGGCAGTGTGGCTGCCGACTTTGCGGAAGTTCTTCAGGTCGTCGATCGTGACCTTGGGATAACCGGTCAGCCAGAGCAGTGAATAGAGCAGCATCGAGCCATGGCCGCCCGACAGGACGAAACGGTCGCGGTCGGGCCAGGCGGGGTCGGCAGCGTCGAATTTTAGGAAGCGCGAGAACAGCACGGTGGCGACATCGGCCATGCCTAGGGGCAGGCCGGGATGACCCGATTTGGCCGCCTCGACAGCATCCAGGGTCAGAACCCGGATGGCATTGGCAAGATGGCGGATTTGAGCCTGATCGGGCGCGGTCATGGGCGGTCTTTCAGCGCGAAAAGAGGGGTGCTTTACGAACGGGGACCACCCCCGTCAAGGGTTGCAGCCATGCCGCTTGTGCGCAGCGGTTGACCCGATTTCCATCACGGGCCTAAGGTCTTGCAGGAATTGAGCGAAGAGGCCCCGGATGAGCCGGCTGACATTGGCGCAAGAGCGCTTCCGGACCGCCCTGGAAAGCGTCGAAAATGCGGCAGGCGCGGTGGGCGAGAATCTCGACCAGGCCGCCAAGCTGCCCGAGCGTGTCGCCGAGCTGGAAGCCGAGCGCGAGCGCCTGATGGCCCGCGTCGCCGAACTGGAAGACGAAATCTCCGCGCTATCGGGCCTGACCGAGGAAGTGGAAGGCCGGCTGGATGGCGCCATTGGCGAAATCCGTGCCGCGCTGGCGAGGTAACCCATGCCACTTGTGAACGTCATGGTGAACGGCCGTGCCTATACCATCGCCTGCGATGAGGGCGAGGAAGAGTATCTGAAAGGTCTGGCCGCGCAGGTCGATGCCAAGGCGCGCGAAGTGCTGGGTTCCGTCGGTCAGGTGGGCGATGCCCGCATGATGCTGATGGCCGCGCTGCTGATCGCCGACGAACATCAAGACATGACCGCCAAGCTGGCGGCGGGCGCGCAGGCGGCTTCGGATAGTTCCGGTGAGAAACAATCGCTGCATTTGCGGGCGGAAGCCGCCGAAAGCGCTGCTGCGGACGCGCTGGAAAGTGCCGCAAAGCGTCTTGAAGACATTGCCGCAAGGCTTGCGCACGCCTAAGTTAGAGGCGGACGGTCACTGTCTTTCGCGTCAGGTTGCGATGCCCAGGGGCCTTAATTGTACTCATCGGGAGTTGTCCCTGACCGGAGCCGTGGTTCCGGATACACGACGCCCACCTGCACTTGCAGGCCCATGAGATCCAATACCAACGGATAGTATGGTACCGTCCACCTTCTCCAAATCCGAACTGCGGCGCGCGGCCCGAGAAAAGCGCAAGGCGCTGCTGCATCCGGATTTCGCGCATGCCATCGCGCGGCATGCGCACGACCTGCCAATTCCCAAAGGCGCGATCATTGGCGGCTATCACGCACTGCCGGATGAAGCCGATCCGCATCTGTTGCTCGAGCGACTGGTGGAAACAGGATTTCATGTCGCCTTTCCGCGCGTCGCGGCCAAGGACCAGCCCCTGGATTTCCACCGCGTGCCCGACGATGGCGTGCTGGCGCCCGGCGCCTTCGGTATCCACGAGCCGCTTCCCACATGGCCGCGTGTCGCGCCTGATGTGCTGCTGGTGCCGCTGCTGGCGTTCGACACATCTGGTCACCGGCTGGGCTATGGCGGCGGTTTCTATGACCGGACGCTGGAAAAGCTTGATATTCCAGCCATCGGCATCGCCTATGCGGGGCAGGAAGTCGCCTCGCTTCCGGCAGAGGTGCATGATAGGAGGCTCGACATGATCCTTACCGAGCAGGGCCTGCGGCAGTTTCGATGAACATTCTTTTTCTGGGCGACATTGTCGGCAAGCCGGGACGCGATGTGGTGCAGGCCGAACTGCCGCGCCTGCGCGATGCGCTGAAGATCGACTTTGTCATCGCCAATGGCGAGAATGCCGCCGGCGGCTTCGGCATCACCCGCGCCATCGCGGAAGAATTCTTCGGGATGGGGATCGACGTGATCTCGACCGGCAATCACTGGGCCGACCAGAAGGAAATTCTTACCTACGTCGCCAGCGAGGACCGCGTGCTGCGGCCGCTGAATTACCCTCCCGGAACGCCGGGGCGCGGCGCCAATCTGTATCAGACGCCCGCCGGCACCGTGCTGGTGATGAATGTTATGGGCCGCATCTTCATGGATGTGCTGGACGATCCCTTCGCGGCGGTGGACCGCGAACTGAATGCCTGTCCGCTGGGCGAGGGCGCCGACGCCATCATCATCGACCTGCACGCCGAAACCACCTCCGAGAAAATGGCGATGGGCCATTTCTGCGACAGCCGCGCCACGCTGGTGGTGGGCACCCACACACATGTGCCGACGGCGGACGCGCAGATATTCACCGGCGGCACGGCGTTCCAGTCCGATGCCGGCGCCTGTTGCGATTACGACTCGGTGATCGGCATGGACAAGAGTGAGCCGATCCAGCGTTTCACCCGCAAGATGTCCAGCCAGCGTTTTTCGCCCGCCACCGGCCCGGCCACGCTGTGCGGCGTGTTCGTGCAGACCGGCGCGAACGGCCTTGCTACCCGCATCGAGCCGGTGCGGGTCGGCGGTCGGCTGAAGCAGGCGCTGCCGGAGCTGTAGCAGCCGGTTGAACGGATGCGCCGACGCACCCATCTCTGTATCGAGATATTCGCGGTGATTTCATGCTGCCGTCCCTTTTCGTGTCCCATGGCGCTCCCAGCCTGCCGTTTGACGATGTGCCGGCACGCGATTTCCTGCGCGGGCTGGGACGGCAGATCGGCAAGCCGCGCGCCATCCTGGTGGTGTCAGCGCATTGGGATACGTCGGCGCCGCAGGTCAACAGCGTCACGCGGAACGACACCATCCATGATTTCGGCGGCTTCGCCCCCGCGCTTTACGAAATTCGCTATCCCGCGCCGGGTGATCCTGCGCTGGCCGGGCAGGTCGCGGCGCTGACCGGCGGGACGCTGGATGCGCGGCGGGGCCTCGATCACGGCGCCTGGGTGCCGTTGATGCTGATGTACCCTCATGCCGACGTCCCGGTGCTGCAATTGTCAGTGCAGAGCCATTTGGGCGCGGCGCATCACATCGCGCTGGGCCGCAAGCTGGTGGCGTTGCGCCAGGACAATGTGCTGGTGATCGGCACCGGCGGCTTTGTGCACAATCTGCGGCGTCTTTCGCCTCCCGGTGCCCCCGAGCCGGGCTGGTCGAAGGAGTTCTCAGGCTGGATGCACGAAAAGTTGATGGTGGGCGATGAGGCCGCGCTGGCGGATTATCGCGCGCTGGCACCTCATGCGGTGCAGGCGCAGCCGACCGAAGATCATTTCGTGCCGCTGCTGGTGGCCTTTGGCGCCGGCGGCGAAAAGGCGCAGGCATCGCGGCTCCACACCAGCGCGACTTTCGGTTCCTTGCGGATGGATGCCTACAGTTTTTCCTAGCGGCCGGGGCTAGAGTCCGGGTCGCGGGATAACGTCGAAGGCGATGGTGGTGCGCTTCGCATCGTCGGTGAACGGCACCGTCCCATGCCACATGAAGGACGGAAACAGCACCAGCCGCCCCGGCACCGGCTGAATCATCCGGCGGATGGGGTTGGAAAGACCGACATCAAAGCCTGGCTCGCCGAATTTTATCCAGCCCTGGCGAGTTTGCATGTCCTTCGCCGCATCCGGCACGGCGACGTAGTAGCAGGAGCTGATCCATCCTTGGGGATGGACATGATTGACGTGAAAGCCCTGGGCTTTCAGCTGCGAGGACCATGAGCCGCGGTACAGGAACGACCGCGCCCGGCGCGACACAAACGGATGCGCCGCATCTCCTTCCAGGCCGGCAATATAGTCTTCAATGGCCTCGGCGATGCGGCGCTCCAGCCGATCGACCAGTTCATGGCCGACGCCGAAGATGTGATCGGGAGTCTGGGTGCCGCCGCGCAGCGACTGGTTGACATATTCGCGGGTGTCGGGATGCAGCCGATCCAGATAGACGGACAGTTCGGCATTGAAATCCGCCATGCTGGAAAAACCCTCCGGCGCCTTCAGATCGAAGGCGCGGATGTAACGATCATAGCCGCTCAGGGCTTCGTCGCGCGCGTCCTCCAGCATCCGCCAGGCCAGGCTGAGGCCTACGAGGCAGGATTGGTCGTGAGGCGCCGCGCGCAGCCCGCGTTCGCACAGCGTCGCCGCGGCGCGCGGGTCGCGTTGCAGCAGCGCCACTTCGGCGGCGCGGGCGATGAGATGCGGGTCATCGCCGGCGCGCAGCAGCAGCAGCCGCAGCGCCGCCGCAGCCTCGTCATAGCGCTTCATGCCGCACAGGCTTTCCACCGCGCCCATGATGGCTGGGACATTTCCGGGATCGCGGGTAAGCGCTTCGCCATAGGTGGCATAGGCTTCGGCGAACCGGCTTTCATGGTTGAGGAAATAGGCCTTGCCCATCAGCAAATCCGGCGTGCGCGGGGCCCGGTCATAGGATTTGAGAAAATCATCCTTGCGGCCCAGCCGGTACAGCAGGTCGTTGTAGTATCGGTGTGCGGCAGGATCGCGCGGCTCGCGCGCCAGCGCCTGGCGATAGGTAAGAATCGCCTCTTCGTAACGCCTGAGATTTTGCAGCGCTTCGGCGCGGTGTATCTCCAGCTCCGGCAGGCTCGGATCGAGGCGATGGGCCAGGTCGTAATTCTCCAGCGCTTCGGCATCCCGGCGCTGGCGGCGCTGCGCCAGCCCTAACAGCGTGTGGATGGCGGCTTTGGCGGGGGCGGGCGCCGGGCAAGCCAGCGCCTCGCGCAACTGCGCCTCCGCTTCCACCGGCCGCTGAAGGTCTATCAGCATTCCGCCCAGGGCAATCCGCGCGCCGACATGGCCTGGCTGCAGGGCGATCAGCGCCCGGCATTCCTCTTGCGCGTCTTCCAATCGTCCTGCGCCGCGCAAGAGGTCGACCAGTTCATTGCGGGGGGGCAGGGCGGTCGGGTCGGCTGCGATGCGCGCGCGGCAGGCCGCGATGGCGAGCGCCGGTTCTTGCTGGCTCAAAGCGTCCATCCGCCCGCACGATTTTGAAGAGCGGTGCCAAGGACTGCAACTGGCTTGACGACCATCGCCTGCTCCAAAACGCGAATGGAGCAACATACTATAATATCGGCGGAAGCAAACGCCGCCGGTATGATTGTCTAGGCGGCGACCGCGTTGGTCGCGAGATCGGCGCTATGGGCTTCGCCGTCCAGTGTGGCGGCGACGCCGTGCACGGTGGCGGCGATGCGCACGGCGGCCTGGATCTGCTCCGCCGAAAGGCCAGCTTCGCGCAGGATCTTTTCATGGCTGTCGATGCAGACGCCGCAGCCATTGATGGCCGATACCGCCAGGCACCACAGCTCGAAGTCCACCTTGTCGACGCCGGGCTTGCCGATCACGTTCATGCGCAGCCGCGCCGGCAGCGTCTTGTAGTCCGGCGCGGAGGCCAGGTGGGTGAAGCGGTAATAGATGTTGTTCATGCCCATGATGCTGGCGGCGGCGCGGGCGGCGGTCAGCGCCTCGGGCGACAGCCTGGGCGCGAACTCGCTCATGATGGCATTGGTGACGCTGCGTTCGCGCGACGCCAGGGCGCAGGCAATGAAAGTGCCGGCGCGCTGCTGCTCTGTGAGCAGGGTTTCGCTGGCCAGGGACGAGAGGTTGAGCTTCAGGTCCTTGGCGTATTCCGGCAGGGCGTCTTTCAAAGCTTCAATGGACATGGCGTCTCTCTTTCGAATTCAAAAAAAGGCCCTCATCCCCGTTTGGAGATGAGGGCTCCAGTGTTCCTCGCCATGATTAGGGGAAAGGCGAGGCTCGTCTTTAAATGGTCGCGCCGCGAGGCCCTCGGCGCTGCCTCGGGTTCGCGGTCGCTCCGTGATCAAGCGGCCTTGATGACCTCTTCGCCCTTCTGCCAGTTGCAGGGGCAGAGCTCGTCGGTCTGCAGCGCGTCGAGCACGCGCAGCACTTCCTGCGGATTGCGGCCAACGCTCATGTCGGTGACGTAGACAAAGCGGATGACGCCTTCCGGATCGACCAGATAGGTGGCGCGCTTGGCGACGCCCGCTTCTTCATCAAGGATGCCCAGCGCCTGCGACAGGCGGCGGTTGGTATCGGCCAGCATCACGAAGGGCAGGTTCTTGAGGTCGGCATGGTTCTGGCGCCAGGCCAGGTGCACGAACTCGCTGTCGGTCGAGGCGCCCCAGATCACGGTGTCGCGATCCGCGAAGTCGCCCTTGAGCTTGCCGAAGCCGGCGATTTCGGTCGGGCAGACGAAGGTAAAGTCCTTGGGCCAGAAGAAGACGAGCTTCCACTTGCCCTTGTCGCTCTTCTGGTCGAAGGGCTGGAAAGCGGTCTTGGGGTCGGTCGAAACCACGCCGGTGACCGAGAAATCAGGGAATTTGTCGCCAATCGTCAGCATTTACAGGTGCTCCAGTACGGGTGTCTTGTTGAGAACAACAATTAGAAACGTTCTAAACTAAAGTCAAGCCCGGATTCGGCGCATTCTGTCGCGGGGGTATCTCTCAGCCGTGTGACGAAGGTGTGATCGCCACGGCCACCAGGGGACGGAAATTTTTGGCTACCCGCCAGCCGGCGAAAACAAATGCGAACAGCACCACAAGCTGCGCGGCGCCGAACACCGGACCCGAAGGCGGATTGCCTGCCAGCGGCTGCAGCGCCGGCACTTTCTGGAACAGCTGCACCACCAGCACGAAGACAATCAGATAAAGCGAGAACACCGCCCCGATCAGATAGACCAGCCGCCACGCGCCCGTCAGGTGCTTCACATATAAGCCATACAGGGTTGGCACCAGCGCCAGCAGCGCCACCGCGCCGGTCAGTTGTGCCGGTGTCGGCGCACCCGGCGGCTGGAAGAAGACGAAGCCGGTCAGGCTGGTCAGAAGCGTGGTTGCCAGGAAGATGCCGGTCCAGCCGCTCGACATGCTGTTCATGAGCATCTGGCCCAGGACCACGAGCCCGGCAAGAATGGCGATCAGGCTGATCGCGACATGGGTCAGCGTCAGGGCGCCGGTACTGAGGCTGGTCACAAGTCTCTCCTGCAGGAAATCGGAAGATCGAAATAGACGCGAAAATATCGGGCTATCCTGCCCCTGCTGGGACAGGCTTGAAAAGAGGGGGGCGGCAGCGGTATCTCAGCGCCCAACAGGGAAAAGCGACATGGCCGGTCACAGTCAGTTCAAGAACATCATGTTCCGCAAGGGCAAGCAGGACAAGGAGCGCTCGAAGCTCTTTGCCAAGCTCTCCCGCGAAATCACCGTTGCCGCCAAATCCGGCATGCCCGACCCCGCCCACAATCCGCGCCTGCGCACCGCCATCATCGCGGCCAAGGCGGAGTCCATGCCCAAGGACAATATCCAGCGCGCCATTACCAAGGCGACGGGCGGCGATGCCGAGAATTACGACGAAATCCGTTATGAGGGCCGCGGCCCCGGTGGCGTGGCGCTGATCGTGGAAACCATGACCGACAACCGCAACCGCACGTCCGCCGACGTGCGCGCCGCTTTCTCAAAGTATGGCGGGGCGATGGGCGAAACCGGCTCGGTCAGCTTCATGTTCGACCATGTCGGCAGCATCAACTATCCGGCCGACAAGGGCAGCGAAGACGCGATGCTGGAAGCCGCCCTCGAGGCAGGCGCCAACGAATGCGTCTCCACCGCCGACGGCCATGAATTCCTCACCAGCATGGAAGACTTCGCGACCGTGCGCGACGCGCTGGAAGCCAAGCTGGGCGCGCCCGCCAGCGCCGCTATCGTCTGGCGTCCGCAGACCATGGTGGCGGTGGCCGACGATGCCGGCGAGACGCTGATGAAGTTGATCGAGGTTCTGGACGATCACGACGACGTCCAGAACGTCTATGGCAATTACGAGCTGTCCGACACGCTGATGGCCAAGCTGGCTGGCTGATTTTCTCTTCCCAAGTGGGCGCGCCGGTTTCTTGTCGCCGCGCCGCCTTCGCGCCCAAACTGGCCTGCCTGCTTCAGACAGGTGCGAAGAAACAATCGGGGGCGTCATGAAAACCACCATACTTTTTGCGCCGACCATATTTGTGGCTGTGACGGGTGCCGCCATCGCGCAGCCCGGCCGCGCCGGCATTCCCATGCGCGACGGCAGCACGATCATCAATGTCGGCGGCGGCTGCCTGGTGCAGTATGGCCGCCGCAACGAGCGCATCAACAATGCGCAGCGCTGCAGCGACAATGATTTGCGCGAAGCCGACAGTCGGATGGCGGGTGGCGGCGGTGGCCGACCCGGCTTTGGCGGCGGCTTCGGCGGTGGCGCGGGCGTGCCGTCTGGTTCCTGGGCGCAGAGTTGCCGTGGCGGCCAGATGCAGGGACAGGTGTTCCGCACCGAGTGCCGTGATGAAAGCGGCCGCTGGAACGTCACCGTGCTGGACATGCGCAATTGTCCCACCGGCAACGCCGAAAACCGCAACGGCTCGCTGGTCTGTCGCTAGTCGAACCAATTACCGGGAAAGCGCGGCGTTCGGGCAAATAAAAGTTCCGCGCGGGTCTATTCTATTGAATAGTCCGGTATGCATGAAATGTCGCCCCTTATCGGAATCCTGGTCATTGGCCTTGGGTTGGCCTTTGTCCTTGGAACCGCGGCGCAGCGCCTGAAGCTGCCGCCGCTGGTGGGCTATCTGCTGGCGGGCGTTGTGATCGGCCCGTTCACGCCCGGCTTCATCGCCGACAGCCATCTGACCCAGCAGCTCGCCGATGTCGGCGTGATCCTGCTGATGTTCGGCGTCGGCCTGCATTTCAAGCCGCGCGATCTTCTGGAAGTCAAAGGAATCGTGGTTCCCGGCGCCATTCTGCAGATGGCGGCCGTCACGGGTCTGACCGTCGGCGCCGGCTTTCTGTTCGGATGGCCACTGGCCCAGGGTCTTGTGCTGGGCCTGTGTCTTTCGATCGCTTCGACCGTGGTGGTGATGCGGGCATTGCAGGACCGCCGCCTGATGGAGACCGGACGCGGCCGCGTCGCCATCGGCTGGCTGGTGGTGCAGGACCTGCTGGTGGTGCTGGTACTGGTGCTGCTGCCGCCAATCGGCGATGTGCTAAAGGGCGGCGAGATCAACGCGGCAGTCGTGGCCAAGAGCCTGGGCCTGACGCTGGGCAAACTGGCGGTCTTCGCGGGCCTGATGCTGATCATCGGCCGGCGGGTGATCCCCGCGGTGCTGCATTACATCGCCCATACGGGTAGCCGCGAACTGTTTCGCCTGGCGGTGCTGTCGGTGGCGCTGGGCGTGGCGTTCGGCGCAGCGGTGCTGTTCGGCGTTTCCATCGCGCTGGGCGCCTTCTTCGCGGGCATGATCCTGGCGGGCTCGCAATTGTCGCAGCGCGCTGCCGAAGAATCCCTGCCGCTGCGTGACGCCTTCGCCGTGCTGTTCTTCGTCTCGGTGGGCATGCTGTTCAATCCACGCGTGGTGGTGAACCAGCCGCTGGCACTGGCTTCGACGCTGGCGCTGGTATTGGCCGCTGGTGGCATCTGCTTTGCGCTGCTCAGGATGCTGGGGGTGAAAAGCACCAGCGCCGTCACCATCGCCATCGCCCTCACGCAAATTGGCGAATTCTCCTTCATCCTGGCCAATCTGGGCATCGGCATGGGCCTGATGCCGGCGACGGCCCGCGACCTGATCCTGGGCGCGTCCATTCTCTCCATCCTGCTCAACCCTGTGCTGTTCGTGCTGGCAGCCAAGCGCGAAGCCTCGCCCCATGTGCCGCCCGCGCCCGACATGCCGCGGCCTGCGCCCGAGCGCACCACGCTCACCGGCCATGCGGTGCTGGTGGGCTATGGCCGGGTGGGCAAGCTGATCGCCGACGGCATCAAGGCCGATATGCCGCTTCTGGTTCTGGAGGAGGGCGCGGTCGGCGATCCGGGAATCGAACATATAAGGGGCAATGCCGCCAAGGATGATGTGCTGGCGGCGGCCAATCTTGGAGCGGCGCGGATGCTGTTTGTCGCCATTCCGGAAGCTTTCGAGGCGGGACAGATCGTGCAGCAGGCCCGCCGCGCCAATCCTGATCTGCCGATAGTGGCGCGGGCGCATTTCGATGCCGAGGTCGACCATCTGCTGTCGCATGGCGCCAGCAAGGTGATCATGGGCGAGCGGGAAATCGCCTTGGCGATGCTGGATTTCGCCCAGAAACGCTAGCCGCGTCACGAACATAAAGAGTACAAACGGTCCATGGGCGTGACGATTCGCATCCTTGGCCTGGATCCGGGCCTTTCGGCCATGGGCTGGGGGGTGATCGATGTCGCGGGCTCGCGCCTGACCCATGTCGCCCACGGCGTGATCGCCACCAAGCCGTCGATTGGCCTTGGCGCGCGACTGATGGCGCTGCACCGCGAACTGGCGGCGGTGATCGCCTTGCACATGCCCTCATCCATTGCGGTCGAACAGGCGTTCGTCGCCCGCGATCCGCAGGCGGCGCTCAAGATCGGCCATGCCCGCGCCGTGGCGCTGCTGGCGGCGGCGCAGGCCGGACTCGAGATTGCCGAATACGCGCCCAACCACATCAAGAAGAGTGTCGTCGGCGCCGGTCACGCCGGCAAGGAACAGGTGCAGTTCATGGTCAAGCGCCTCCGTCCCGTCTGCGGCGTGACGCAGGCGGACGCTGCCGACGCGCTGGCCTGTGCCATTGCCCATGCGCATCTGTCCACCACCCGCGCCCGCATGGAAGTTGTTGAAGTTGCGCGCATCCGCGCGCGGGGTGGCCAATGATCGGCAAGCTCACCGGCATCATCGACACGGTCGATGAAGATGGCGTGATCCTGGACGTGAACGGCGTCGGCTATCTGGTCGGCTGTCCGGCTTCGACGCTGTCGCGGCTGGCGGTCGGTGCGCAGGCGGTGCTGATGATCGAGATGAAAGTCAGCCAGGACGCCATCAAGCTGTATGGCTTTGCCAGCGCCGAAGAGCGCGAATGGTTTCGCCTGCTGCAGACGGTGCAGAATGTCGGCAGCAAGGTGGCGCTGGCGGTTCTGTCCACGCTCAGCCCGCGCGACTTGGCCCGTGCTTTGGCGCTGGGCGACAAGGCGATGATCGGCCGTGCCCCCGGCGTGGGCCCCAAGCTGGCGCTGCGCATCGCCACCGAACTGAAGGACAAGGTCTCGTCGATGATGGTGGGTAGCGATGAGGGCGGCGCCGTCGCGGTTGCCGCCGCGCCGCGCGGCCCCGAAGGCGATGCGGTATCGGCCCTGGTGCATCTGGGGTACAGCGATGCGCGCGCCGCCGAAGCGGTCGCCCGCGCGTCCCAGGCGCTGGGCGAGCGTACCGAAACGGGCGCGTTGATCCGCGAAGCGCTGAAAGGCATGGCGCGATGAGCGACAAACGCGTTGTCAGCCCGGAACGCAGCGAAGACGACACGCTCGAAGCCTCTCTTCGCCCCAAGAGGCTGGCTGATTTCGTCGGTCAGCAACAGGCGCGCGAAAACCTCTCGGTCTTCATCGATGCTGCCAAGGCGCGCAGCGAGGCGCTGGATCATGTGCTGTTCTATGGCCCGCCGGGACTGGGCAAGACCACGCTGGCGCAGATCGTGGCGCGTGAGCTGGGCGTAAATTTCCGTTCCACATCCGGCCCGGTGCTGGCCAAGGCGGGCGATCTGGCCGCGATCCTCACCAACCTCGAGCCGCGCGACGTTCTGTTCATCGACGAAATCCATCGTCTCAATCCGGCGGTGGAGGAAATCCTCTATCCGGCGATGGAGGATTACGAACTCGATCTGGTGATCGGGGAGGGGCCGTCGGCCCGTTCGGTGAAAATCCAGCTCGCGCCCTTCACGCTGGTGGGGGCCACCACCCGTTCCGGCCTGATCACCACGCCCTTGCGCGACCGCTTCGGCATTCCGGTGCGGCTGAATTTTTACACGCCCGATGAACTGCTCTCCATCGTCGAGCGCGGGGCGCGGGTGCTGGGCTTTGCACTGACCCAGGATGGCGCACGCGAGATCGCGGCCCGTTCACGCGGCACGCCGCGCATCGCCGGGCGGCTGCTCAAGCGCGTGCGCGACTTCGCCGCCGTCGCAAAGCAGCCGACGGTGGATGCCAGGATTGCCGATGCCGCCCTGACGCGGCTGGAAGTCGATGCGCGCGGATTGGATGCTTTCGACCGTCGCTACCTGACCCTGATTGCCGAGAATTTCAGCGGCGGGCCGGTCGGAATCGAGACCATTGCCGCCGCGCTGGGCGAGGCGCGTGACGCCATCGAGGAAATCGTGGAGCCATATCTGATGCAGCAGGGTTTCGTGCAGCGCACCCCGCGCGGCCGCGTGCTGGCGGGCGCGGCCTATGGCCATCTGGGTCTCAGCCAGCCGCCGCAGGCTGCGGCCCAGGCCGGTCTGTTCGCGAGTGACAGTGATGAATAAGACGCTGAACGGGTTGGGCCGCTTTGAGGGCAAGACCCATATCCTGCCCATCAGCATCTATTATGAGGATACGGACCTGTCGGGCGTGGTCTATCACGCCAATTACCTGCGCTACATGGAGCGGGGACGCACGGAGTTCTTCCGCCTGGCGGGGATCTCCAAGATGGCCGGGCTGGAAGACGAGGAGCCGACCGCCTGGGCGATCCGCTCCATCACGGTCGACTATCACCGTCCCGCGCGGCTGGATGACGCCGTGAGCGTCCATACCATTCTTACAAGCTTGTCAGGCGCGCGCATGCGGGCCATCCATAAAGTGATGTGCGGCGATGTGCTGCTGGTTCAGGCGCGGATCGAAGCCTGCATCACCACGTTAACGGGCAAGGTGCGGCGTTTGCCCAAAAACGTCATCGAGACTCTTGCGCCTTTCGTAACCACGGAAGACACTTGAACGTATTCGTCAAATTTCGGCCAAGATCGGGGGCCATTAGCCCCTGTTCACGGCGCCAAAAGGTTTTTTCGATGACCCTCAGACACGTTGCCGCCGCCGTCGTTGCGATTCTTGCCCTCAGCCTCGCCGTGCCCAGTTTCGCCCAGGCGCCGATCGCCGCGCCGGTGGGCGCGCCGGCGCAATCGCAGGTCCTGGACGCACCGCCCGGCGCCGTCGCCGCGCCCCATAGCGACGTTGCTGCCAGCTTCTCGATCGTGCCGATGTTCCTGCGCGCCGACCTGCTGGGCAAGGCGGTGATGATCCTGCTGCTGGCCGCGTCGCTCTGGTCCTGGACCATCATCTTCAACAAGCTGATGCTGCTGGCCAGTCTCAAGCGCAAGGCCAAGCGCTTCGACAAGCTGTTCTGGTCGGGCCAGTCGCTGGACGAATTGTACCAGCAGTTCGCCGCGCACAACGATCATCCGCTCGCGGCCATGTTCATCGCCGGGCTTCGTGAATGGCGCCGCGCCTTCGAAGGCGGCACGCCGCGCGAAAATGCGCTGCCGGGCATCAAGGAGCGGATCGACAAGGCAATGAGCGTCACCGTGCTGCGCGAAACCGACGGCATCGAAAAGCAGCTCGGCATGCTGGCGACCATCGGCTCGATCTCGCCGTTCGTCGGCCTGTTCGGCACGGTGTGGGGCATCATGAACTCGTTCGCGGCGATTGCCGCGCGTCACGACACGACCCTGGCCGTGGTGGCGCCTGGCATTGCCGAAGCGCTGTTCGCCACCGCCATGGGCCTCCTGGCCGCCATCCCCGCGGTTATCTTCTACAACCGCTTCGTGGCCGAGATCGGCCGCTATGTGAACCAGCTTGACGCCTTTGCCGACGAATTCTCCGCCATCCTGTCGCGCCAGCTTGATGAAAAGGCGCTGCGCTGATGGCGGGCGGCATTCAGCCAAGCTCTTCGCGCGGCCGCGGCCGGATGCGCCGCCACACCATGGCGGACATCAACGTCACGCCCTTTGTCGACGTGATGCTGGTTCTGCTGATCGTCTTCATGGTCACCGCGCCCATGCTGACCGTGGGCGTGGCGGTGGACCTGCCCAAGACCCGCGCCCCGGCGCTGGGCCAGGACCGCGAGCCCTTGTCGATCACGGTGCGTAGCGACGGCACCATCTTCCTGCAGAAGGAACAGATCCCCCAGGCTGCGCTGATCGACAAGCTCAAGGCGATTTCGGCCAACGGTTATGAGCAGCGCATCTTCGTGCGCGGCGACACCAAGGCCAATTACGGCAAGGTGATGGAAGTGATGGGGGTTCTGGCCGCCAGTGGCTTCACCCGGATCGGACTGGTGACGGATGTCGTCAAGCCCGACCCGCGCTAAGGCCGCTGCCGTCTACCGGCGCAGCCAGGCCACGACCGAGCAGGGGTCGTGCTATGGCGTGGTGCTGGCGGCGGCGTTTCACATCCTTATTTTCTCGGCGGCGCTTCTGACCTTCCAGCGCAATTTCGACACGCCCGAAGACAGCAATGTCGTGCCGGTCGATCTGGTGACCATTGCCGACGTGACCAACGTTGCTGCCCAGGCGCCGCCCGCGCCCGCGCAGCAGATGGAGAAGATGGACATTCCGGTCCCGGCCAACGAGCCGCCCCCCGATCCGGTGATGCAGGAGGTCGAACCAGCGCCCGAACCGCCGATGCCCAAGTTTGAGATTCAAAAAGAAGTGAAGAAGCCGGTCGAGAAGCCCGCACCGCCCAAGAAGAATCCCGCCCAGGATTTCGCCGCGCTGCTCAACAAGCTGACCGCGCCGGAAAAGCCGGTGAAGAATGCCAAGCCCGCCGAGCGCGCCATTCAAGGCATCGGTTCGGGCAATGCCATGACCGCCAATATTGCCGACGCGCTGAAAAGCCAGATCTATCGCTGCTGGTCGCCGCCCGTGGGCGCTCCCGATGCGCGCGATCTGGTGGTGGATTATGCGCTGCGGCTGAACCAGGACGGCACGGTGGCGACGCTGCAACTGACCCCCGGCACCCAGGTGATGGCGGCGTCGAACGCCTATACCCGCGCCGCCGCGGAAGCGGCCAGCCGCGCCATTTATCAGTGCCAGCCCTACAGGCTGCCCGCCGACCGCTATAATGTCTGGCGCGAGATCAATCCCTTGCGATTTGATCCGCGCCAGATGATGCAGTGATGGAACAATAAGCGCTTTTGCGTTTTTGGAGATGAGTATGAAGAAACTTCTCGCCCTTCTGGCCCTGCTGACCGCCTTCGCCGCCCAGCCTGCTGTCGCGCAGCTTCGGGTCGACGTGACCCAGGGCGTGGCGCAGCCCTTGCCCATCGCCATCCCCGATTTCGTCGGCGATCCCCAGGCCGGGGCCAATATCGCCGGCGTGGTGCGGGCCGATCTGGAGCGCTCGGGCCTGTTCCGTCCGCTGGACCAGAAGGGCTTTGTCGAGCGCGTCACCAACATCAACACCGTGCCCAATTTCGGGAGCTGGCGCTCGATCACGGCCCAGGGTCTGGTGACCGGTCAGGTCACCCAGCAGCCGGATGGCCGCCTGCGCGTCGATTTCCGTCTGTGGGATGTCTATGGCGAAAGCCAGATGCTGGGCCTGCAATTCTTCACCACGCCGGAAAACTGGCGCCGCATCGCCCATATGGTGTCGGATGCGATCTATGAGCGCATCACCGGCGAAAAAGGCTATTTCGACACCCGCATCGTCTTCATTTCGGAAACCGGCCCGGCCATCAAGCGCGTCAAGCGCCTGGCCATCATGGACCAGGACGGCGCCAATCCGATCTTCCTGACCAATGGCAGCTACATGGTGCTGACGCCGCGCTTCAATCCCACGGCGCAGATGATCGCGTACATGTCGTATATTTCCGCCAAGCCGCGCGTCTATCTGTTTGATATCGAAACCGGCAAGCAGGAGATGCTGGGCAGCTTCCCCAACATGACCTTCAGCCCGCGTTTCTCGCCCCACGGCAACCGCGTCGCGCTGACCCTGGAAAATGGCGGCAATTCCGACGTCTATGTGATGGACCTGCGCAGCCGGGCCATCCAGCGCCTGACCAGCGATCCGGGCATTGACACCGCGCCGTCCTTCTCGCCAGACGGCCGCCAGATCGCGTTTGAATCGGACCGGGGCGGCAGCCAGCAGATTTATGTGATGAATGCCGATGGTTCGGGCCAGCGCCGCGTCAGCTTTGGCGCGGGCAACAATGGCACGCCCGTCTGGTCGCCGCGCGGTGACCTGCTGGCCTTCACCAAGCAGCAGGGCAGCCGCTTCACCATCGGCGTGATGCGTCCCGATGGCTCGGGCGAGCGCCTGATTTCGTCGGGTGGTCGTGACGAAGGCCCGACCTGGGCGCCCAATGGCCGGGTCCTGATGTATTCGCGCGGGCTAGGCGGCGGCGCGGGCTCGCAAATCTGGTCGGTGGACGTGACGGGCCGCAACGAGCGGCGGGTTCTGACCCCCGGTTCGGCGTCGGATCCGGCATGGTCGCCCTTGATCCAGTAGGATCATTTTATTACAATAAGGTGATTTTGAACGCCTTTTTTTGGCTCTTTTTGCTGACTAGTGCGTTTGGGGTTTGAGGTGCGACTTAATTTATAAAGCACAGCACGCCCGCACCGGCTGACTGCGCTGCCAGGAGATTCCGTAATGATCCGATTTTCGTCTTCCCTGAAATTTTCCGCCCTGTCGGCTGCCCTGGTTCTGGGCGCCTGTACGCATAAGCAGGAAGCGGTCACCACGCCGCCGCCGCCGCCGCCGGTCGCCGCTCCGGCTCCTGCCCCCGCGCCCGTCGCTTCCGGCATTCTTCCGGGCAGCGCCGAAGACCTGCGCGTCAATGTCGGCGATACCGTTCATTTTACCCTCGACCAGTACAATGTCGAGGAAAGCGACAAGGCCCTTCTGGGTCGCCAGGCCGCCTGGTTGCAGAAGTATCCGTCGGTCCGCGTGACCATTGAAGGCCATGCCGACGAACGCGGTACCCGCGAGTACAACCTGGCGCTGGGCGCCCGCCGCGCCAACGCGGTGAAGGAGTATCTGGTCAGCCAGGGCGTCTCCACCGGCCGCGTCGAAACCGTGTCCTACGGCAAGGAACGTCCGATTTGCACCACCTCGGACGAAGGCTGCTGGTCGCAGAACCGTCGTGGCGTCACCATCGTCACCGGCGGCGCGAACTCGTAATTTGCGCGTTTGAATAAAAGGGGCGTGGGAAAAATCCCGCGCCCCTTTTTTGCTTTAAACAGGCTCTATGAATTGAAGACCCCTCTGGCTATCAGGTTGCCCATGATGATCCAGCGCTTTGCTTCTCCGTTCCTGGCCGCGTCGCTCCTGCTGGCGCCGCTTCCCGCTGCCGCCCAGCTTTTCGGCCCCAACGAAGAACAGCGCGCCAACGAAGCCCGGCAGAATGCGGACATCGATGCTTTGGGCCGCCAGGCGCAGCAGACCTCCGACCGCATCCAGCAGCTCGAGGACCGTGTGCGCAGCCTCACCAGCAGCCTGTCGCAGGCCACCGGCACCAATGAGGAGCTGGCCCACCAGATCCGCCAGCAGAACCAGAAAATCGACGAGATGCAGCGCGACTTTGCCTATCGCCTCTGCACCCTGTCGGCGCAGCAGCTGGGCGCGGCCGACTCGATGAACTGCGCCGCTGCCGGCACCGCCTCTGCCGTGCCCCAGCAATCCTTCGCGCCGCAGGCTATGCGCCCCGGCGATCCATTGCCGCCGATCGATGCCGGCGGCGGTGATTTCGCCTCCGCGCCGTCCGCGCCTGGACCGGGCCGTCCGCCCGGCACGCTGGGCACGCTGCCGGCCAGTTCGCTGAACGGCTCGATGGCGGGGCCCGGCAATGCCTCGCAATATGACGCTGCGATGAACCTGATGAGCCGGGCGCAGTATGCCGAAGCGGCGGCGGCCTTCCGCGCCTATGCCGATGGCAATCCCGGCGATACCGACCTGACGCCCCAGGCGGTCTACTGGATCGGCAACATGGCCTTTGCGCAGCGCGATTATCCCACCGCCCAGCGCAGCTTCGCTGAAGTGATCAAGAAATATCCCAAGTCGCCGCGTGCCGGGGACGCTATGCTCAAGCTGGCCCAGTCGTTCATGGGGCTGGGACAGAAGTCGGAAGGGTGCACCACGCTTGGCCTCCTCACCCAAAAGCGTTACCCGAACGCCTCGCCGCAAACCTTCGCCCAGGCCGCGTCGGTCCGCAAAACCGCCTGCGGCAAGTAACAACGACGCCATCGAAGCCGCGTTCGCGCGCGCCGTCACAACCGCTGGCGGCGCTGTCGCCGTTTCGGGCGGTGGCGATTCCCTCGCGCTGATGCATCTGCTGGCCGCGCATGCCAAGGCGCACAGGCACAAGCCGCCGGTGGTGCTGACGGTGGACCATGGCCTGCGCCGATCTTCGTCAAAGGACGCCCGGACAGTTGCCGCCTGGGCGAAGAAAGCAGGATTGAAAGCGCATGTCCTGACCTGGAAGGGCATCAAGCCGAAATCCGGCGTGGAATCCGCAGCGCGCGAGGCGCGCTATGCGCTGATGGGTGCATGGATGGTCAAGCACAAGATCACCACGCTCCATGTCGGTCACACCATCGACGATCAGGCCGAGACCTTCCTGCTGCGGCTGGCGCGCGGCAGCGGACTGGACGGACTAGCCGCCATGCGCGCGCAAGCGCCTTGGCCGGTGCCTGGCTTTGGCACGCTGACCGTTTCGCGTCCCTTGCTCGACATCAGGCGCGCCGACCTGCGCGCCTATCTCACATCGCGCGGCCAGTCCTGGCTGGACGATCCGATGAACGAGGACGACGCGTTCGACCGCGTGAAAATCCGGCAGGCGGGAAAAATGCTGGCCGATCTGGGCCTCACCACGCAGCGCCTGGCAGGGGCGGCGGCGCATCTGGCGCGGGCGCGCGCCGCGCTGGAAAGCATGACCGACGCGGTTCTGGCGCAGGCCACTGCAAAGGGGTCGGGCGGTGTCTTGCTGAACCCGGCGGTGCTCGTGGCGGCGCCGCGCGAGGTGGGGTTGCGGGCGCTGGCCGCGTTGCTGATGAAGGTGTCAGGACAGGCCTATCGCCCGCGATTCGACGCGCTGGAGCGGCTTTTCGACCGCATCGCGGCGGGAACATTGGGCGGCGGCGCGACCCTTCACGGCTGTCATATCGGCCCGGCGTCCAAGCAGGGCGGCGATAAAGCGCTGCTGGTGACCCGGGAAAAGCCCCGAAAAGCCTCCGGTTCCCTCAAAAAAGCCACAACCGGCAGGTGAGGTACTGCCTCTGCGCGTGTTGCGGCACCCCGTCAAAACTCTTAACGTTTTGCTGGGTGGCAATGCGCTAGAAACGCCCTATCTATTAAGGGGCGGCGTGGCTGCCCGGTGTTGGCCTTGGGGCGCGTCCGCGCGCCCGGCATGTTTTGAAAAGGACGGCCTTTGAATAATCTGCGAAATCTGGCGCTCTGGATCGTCATCGCGCTGCTGCTGGTGTTCCTGTTCAACCTGTTCCAGGGGACCGGCAACCAGCCCACCGCCTCCGCCATGACCTATTCCAGGTTCACCGAGCAGGTGCAGGCCAAACAGGTCAAGAAAGTCACCTTCCAGGGCGACCAGGTGAAGGGTGAGCTGGTCAGCGGCCAGCCCTTCGTCACCACCGTGCCCACCGCCGACAACACGCTGTGGCCGCTGCTGAAGGCCAACAATGTCGAAACCGCGGTGACGCCGGCCGATAACGGCCTGTCGCTGCTGTCGATCCTGATCAACTGGTTCCCCATGCTGCTGATCATCGGCGTGTGGCTGTTCTTCATGCGCCAGATGCAGTCGGGCGGCGGCAAGGCGATGGGCTTCGGCAAGTCGCGCGCCAAACTGCTCACCGAGCGTCAGGGCCGCGTCACGTTTGAAGACGTGGCCGGCGTGGATGAAGCCAAGGACGATCTGAAGGAAATCGTGGACTTCCTGCGCGACCCGCAGAAATTCCAGCGCCTGGGCGGCCGCATTCCCAAGGGCGTGCTGCTGGTCGGCCCGCCGGGCACCGGCAAGACGCTGCTGGCGCGCGCCATCGCGGGCGAAGCCAATGTGCCCTTCTTC
>CAILUV010000086.1 GCA_903837555.1 uncultured Alphaproteobacteria bacterium | reverse complement strand
GCCCGGAGATGCAGAACAGCTTGGTGCCGGTGTTGTTGGGACGGCCAATACCGGCGAACCAGTCGGCGCCGCGGCGCAAGATGGTCGGGGCGACGGCGATGCTTTCGACATTGTTGACGGTGGTGGGGCAGCCATACAGGCCCATATTGGCCGGGAAAGGTGGCTTAAGGCGCGGCTGGCCCTTCTTGCCTTCCAGCGATTCGAGCAGCGCGGTTTCCTCGCCGCAGATATAGGCCCCTGCCCCATGATGGACATAGAGATCAAAATCCCAGCCATGGATGTTGTTCTTGCCGATAAGCTTGGCGGCATAGGCTTCATCGACAGCGCGCTGCAGCGCCTCGCGCTCGCGGATGAATTCGCCGCGCACATAGATGTAACAGGCATGCGCGCGCATCGCGAAACTGGCGACCAGGCAACCTTCGACCAGCGTGTGCGGATCGTGACGCATGATGTCGCGATCCTTGCAGGTGCCAGGCTCGGACTCGTCGGCGTTGACGACCAGATAGTGCGGGCGCTCTTTCACTTCCTTGGGCATGAAGGACCACTTCAAGCCGGTCGGGAAACCAGCGCCACCGCGGCCGCGCAGGCCGGACTTCTTCATGATGTCGATAATGCCGTCTGGGCCCAGCGCGAGGATGGACTTGGTATTGTCCCACTGGCCGCGCTTTTTCGCGGCTTCAAGACCGGGGTCCTGCAGGCCGTAGAGGTTGGTGAAAATGCGATCCTTGTCGGCGAGCATCAGGTGGCGGCTCCCGGCGGTTTCTGCTTGGGCGATTCACGGTCGGACGCGGCCTTGGTGGGCGCCTTGGCGTCGGCATCGGTAACGGCGGGCTGCGGCGGAGCCGGAGGCGCGACCTTGTACTTGCCGATCATCGAACCGTCATAGAGCGAGGCGTCTGTGAGGCTGGTGGCGCCGCCTTCGGGTTCGGAGGAGCGGCGGGCATTCTGCGGGCCCGGCTTGACCGATTTGCCAGCGCGCAGATCGGCAATCAGCTTTTCCGTAATGGGCCCGTCAATGTCTTCGTAGAAGTCGCTGTGAATCTGCAGCATCGGCGCATTCACGCAGGCGCCCAGACATTCCACTTCCATCCAGCTGAACTTGCCATCGTCGGAGACGGTGTGCGGATGGGGATGAATGTGCTTCTTGCAGGCATCCACCACGGCATCAGACCCGCGCAGCCAGCAGGGCGTCGTGGTGCAGACCTGCACCAGATAGGTGCCGACCGGCTCCAGATTGAACATGGTGTAGAAGGTCGCCACTTCCAGCACGCGAATGAAAGGCATGTTCAGCATCTTGGCGATGCTCTCGACCATCGGGTGCGAAACCCAGCCTTCCTGTTCCTGCCCGCGCCACAAGAGCGAGATCACCGCGCTGGCCTGCCTGCCTTGCGGATATTTCGCGATGGTCGCCTCAGCCCACGCCGCATTTTCCGCGTTGAACGCGAAACTTGCGGGCTGGACATCCGGCGGTGCGAGGCGGCGAAGCGACATGGTTTTACTTTGCGAAATCGACGCGGGCGATCAGCCCGTCGCGGAAGGTGTAGATGGCGATGATCTCGAACTGCTCACCGCCGGGCGCGCGGATCACCAGCTCGTGATCCACCACGGTGTTGCCCACAGCGATACGGCTCAGCAGCTTGGCCTTGTTCTGCGGGAACTGCGCGAAGGCCTTGGCGTACCGCGCCTTGATGGCCTCGCGGCTGGTTTCGGTTGGCGTGCCGTTCAGGCCCGATACGATGCAGTCTTGCGTGAAATACGTGACGTATTTCTCCAGATCCTGCGCGTTGTAGGCCTCGAGCTGCGCGCTTGCGATATCGACGTTGCTCACCGGTCCACCTCACCAAACACGATATCGAGGCTGCCCAGAATCGCCGAAACGTCGGCCAGCATGTGGCCCTTGCACATGTAATCCATCGCCTGCAGGTGCACGAAGCTGGGCGCACGGATCTTGCAGCGGTACGGCTTGTTGGTGCCATCAGCCACCAGATAGACGCCGAATTCGCCCTTGGGCGCTTCCACGGCGGCATAGGCCTCTCCCGCCGGCACATGAAAACCTTCGGTGTAGAGCTTGAAGTGATGGATCAAGGCTTCCATCGAGGTCTTCATTTCGCCGCGGCGGGGCGGAACCACCTTGCTGTCGGTCGACACCACGGGACCGGCCGGCATTTTCTCGATGCACTGGCGCATGATCTTGGTGGATTCGCGCATTTCCTCCATGCGCATCACATAGCGGTCGTAATTGTCGCCGTTCTTGCCGATCGGGATTTTGAAATCCAGTTCGTTGTAGCACTCGTAAGGCTGCGAACGGCGCAGATCCCACTTCACGCCTGTTGAACGCAGCATCACGCCCGACATGCCCCACATCTCGGCTTCGGCACGGGTGACGACGCCGATATCGACGTTGCGCTGCTTGAAGATGCGGTTCTCGGTCAGCAGGCCTTCGATGTCGTCCAGCACCGTGACGAAGTGATCGCAAAACTTCAGAATGTCTTCGGCCAGGCCCGGCGGCATGTCCTGATGCACGCCACCGGCGCGGAAATAGGCGGCATGCATGCGCGAGCCGGAAATGCGCTCGTAGAACACCATCAGCTTTTCGCGCTCTTCAAAGCCCCACAGCGGCGGGGTCAGCGCGCCAACGTCCATCGCCTGGGTGGTGACATTGAGAAGATGGTTCAGCAGGCGGCCGATTTCGGAGAACAGCACGCGGATATACTGGCCGCGCTTGGGCACTTCCATGCCGATCAGCTTTTCGATCGCCAGGCAGAAGGCATGTTCCTGGTTCATCGGCGCGACATAATCGAGCCGGTCGAAATAGGGGATCGCCTGCAGATAGGTCTTGTGCTCGATCAGCTTTTCGGTGCCGCGATGCAGCAGGCCGATATGCGGATCGACGCGGGTGACGATTTCGCCGTCCAGATCGAGGATCAGGCGCAGCACGCCGTGCGCGGCCGGGTGCTGCGGACCGAAATTGATCGTCAGTTGCGGATCGTCGGAAACGTGGCCCTGCTTGGCGTCCAAGGTAACGCTTGTCATGGCTTCTTCCCCGGATCGCCCGACGTGGCATTGGGCGCCATGGCGGCCTTTTCATCGCCCGGCAGAATATGCGGCGCGCCTTCCCAGGGGCTCATGAAATCGAAGTCGCGGAATTCCTGCACAAGCTGCACCGGCTGGTAGACCACGCGCTTGAGTTCATCGTCATAGCGCAGCTCGACATAGCCGGTGAGCGGGAAGTCCTTGCGCAGCGGATAGCCGGAGAAACCATAGTCCGTGAGGATGCGGCGCATGTCGGGATGGTCGGTGAACGGCACGCCGTACATGTCGAAGGCTTCGCGCTCGAACCAGCCGGCCGCCGGATAGACGCCGATGATCGACGAGATGCTTTCGCCCTCCCCGACCTGCGCCTTGACGCGGATGCGCTCGTTTCTGGTCAGCGACAGCAGGTGATAGACGATGTCGAAACGCCTGGCGCGTTGCGGCCAGTCATTGCCGCACAGATCGACCAGAATCTTGAAGTCGCCATCCGTGTGCAGATGCGCCATCACCTTGAGGATGTCGGCCGCATTCACGTCCAGCGTCAGCTCGCCGCGCGCGACCGTCACGCTGGTGACCGCGCCGCCCAGTGCCGCTTTGATATTCTCGCCCGTTTGCGCCAGATCGGTCATGATCAGCGCTCGATGGTGCCGGTGCGGCGGATTTTCCGCTGCAGCAGCAGAATGCCGTAAACCAGCGCTTCGGCGGTGGGCGGACAGCCCGGCACATAAATGTCCACCGGCACGATGCGGTCGCAGCCGCGCACCACGGCATAGCTGTAATGGTAATAGCCGCCGCCATTGGCGCAGCTTCCCATGCTGATGACATAGCGCGGCTCGGGCATCTGGTCGTAGACCTTGCGCAAGGCGGGCGCCATCTTGTTGGTCAGGGTGCCGGCGACGATCATCACGTCGCTCTGGCGAGGGCTGGCGCGCGGCGCGATGCCGAAACGCTCGAGGTCGTAACGCGGCATCGAGGCCTGCATCATCTCGACCGCGCAGCAGGCCAGACCAAACGTCATCCACATCAGCGAGCCGGTACGCGCCCAGTTCACCAGCGCTTCGGAGCTGGTGAGCAAAAAGCCCTTGTCGGCCATCTCGGCCTGCAGCGCCTTGAAATAGGGATCGTTGTCGGTGATGGACGCGGCGCCGCCTTCAACACCGGCGCGCGCGGCAGTTCCATTGGGGTTCAGGATCACTCCCATTCCAGGGCGCCCTTCTTCCATTCATAGATGAAGCCGACAGTCAGCACGCCCAGGAACGCCATCATCGACCAGAAGGCGAAGACGGCGTTGCCGCCTTCCAGCCCGGTCAGGGTGATGGCCCAGGGAAACAGGAACGCCACTTCCAGGTCGAAAATGATGAACAGGATGGCGACCAAATAGAAGCGCACGTCGAACTTCATGCGCGCGTCGCCAAAGGCGGGGAAACCGCATTCGTAAGCCGAAAGCTTTTCCGGGTCCGGCTTGGAGGGCGCCACGATCAGCGGGATCACGATCAGCGCGCCGCCCAGAACGGCCGCCATCCCGATGAAAATCAGGATCGGCAGGTATTCCAGCAGCAAAGCTTCCATACACAAACCCCGTGGTCCGTGCCCCAGCGTACAAGACGCCCCCGACGGGCCGGACCAGTGCTATTTCGCGGTGCAATACTGCGTCGCGCCAAGCCGGGGTTTAACGGAAGATTCGCCGCAGAAAAACAGGAAAATTCGCCACTTTTGAGCGCAGGAAAGAAGGCAGTGGAAACAGTCCGCGTTGTTGCGAACCGTTCTTAGAAATTGGCCATTTTCTGGAAGAAAATGGCGGGAGCGACGGGGCTCGAACCCGCGACCTTCGGCGTGACAGGCCGACACTCTAACCAACTGAGCTACGCCCCCGCGGCGGCCCCGTACGGGGCAACGCGAAGGGGGCCGATGTAGGGGAGCCCCCCCGCCAAGTCAAGCAAATCGCAGCGCTATTGGGCGGCCGGCGGCGCCGGCGCGGGGTCTGGCTCGCCCTCCCCCGGCTTGGCCGGGCGAATGCCCCGTTCCAGCGGTGTCAGACGGCCGTCGCGGTTGCGGTCCAACTGGTCGAACAGCGAATAGGGCGCGGCAGTGAACTCGGTGTAGTTGATGCAGCCGTCCTGGTTCCAGTCCATCAACGGCGTGGCGGTTGACTGGTCGTTGTCAACGCGGCCCTGATTGATGTCGGCAGCCTGATCGCCATCCAGACAGCCCTTGCGCGTGAGATCATGGGCCGCGAACTCGGCCTTCAGGCCGGCGATCAGTTCGTCCCGCGTAACCGTGCCGTCCTTGTTGGCGTCGTATTTCAGCAGCATCGCCGATGGGCCACCGCGGAAATTCTCGTCGCGCGGCTTTTCCGCCGGACGCATCCAGGGCGGCGGCGCCTCGCGGCCGCCGCATCCGGCCACCACAAGACTGAGCAAAATCAGGGCTGCGATGCGCACGCGATATCCTCAAGCCGGAACATGGTGGGCGGTGACGGGATCGAACCGCCGACCCTATCGGTGTAAACGATACGCTCTACCGCTGAGCTAACCGCCCGTATATTCAGTATAGGCAAAAAACAATGCCGCGTGGACCATCGGCCTACGCGGCATTTGTCTAGATCCCCTTCCCTGGCGGCGTCCATACGCTGTCGCTATGGACCCGCTCGCCAGGGATGACCTCGCTAACGCGAGGTCAGTTCAAGGAGTCCTTGAGCTGCTTGCCGGCGCGGAAGCGCGGCTGCTTGGACGGCTTGATGGTGATTTCTTCGCCCGTCTGCGGGTTGCGGCCCTTGCCGCCGGCGCGGGTGGCGACCACGAAAACGCCAAAGCCGGTCAGGCGCACTTCGTCGCCGGCTTTCAGCGAGGCGGCGATCAGGTCGAACACGCCATCCACCGCCTTGGCGGCATCGTTCTTGGCCAAGCCGGTAGTGTCCGAAAGCTTCTGGATCAGGTCGTTCTTGTTCACGGATGGCTCCTTTTCTGTCGCTCCGGCTTATGCCCTCGGCGATTCTCTCCCATTGGCGAGGACTCTAGGGGGGGTACTTGCACCCCGTAAAGCTGAAAAGTCGCGGAATCTGAGGATTTTTGCCTTGCCCCGGGGGCCCAAACGCGCCCCACGTCCATCCAAAGTCGAAAGAAAAAGGCCCGGAACCTGCGTTCCGGGCCCAATTCATCCGATTGTCAGTGGGTGACCACGGGGTCTTCCCCATCGGCGATCGGCAAGGCTGCCGTCACTTCGGGCTCAACCCAGTCGATGGCCTCGGGCTGGCGCACCAGCGCCACCGCAAGCACCTCGCCCATGGTGGACACGGGCACGATGGTCAGCCCGGTCTTCACATTGTCGGGCACGTCGGCCAGATCCTTCTCATTGTCCTTGGGGATGATCACCGTGGTGATCCCCGCCCTCAGGGCAGCAAGCAGCTT
The DNA here is from genome assembly GCA_903837555.1 of uncultured Alphaproteobacteria bacterium. Classification (GTDB taxonomy): domain Bacteria; phylum Pseudomonadota; class Alphaproteobacteria; order Micropepsales; family Micropepsaceae; genus Rhizomicrobium. Next base: position 4,345 of record CAILUV010000086.1, on the reverse strand, counting down.
CTCCTTCAGGCCACCAATCGGCAGGGCGCGGCCACGCAAGGTCACTTCGCCGGTCATCGCCACATCGCGGCGAATCGGGATGCCCGTGATCACCGAGATGATCGACGTCGCCATGGCCAGGCCGGCGCTGGGGCCGTCCTTGGGCGTGGCGCCTTCGGGAACATGGACGTGGATATCGACCTTGTCGAACAGCGGCGGCTTGATGCCGAAGCTGGTCGCCTTCGAGCGCACATAGGAACGCGCCGCGTCGATCGACTCCTTCATCACGTCGCCCAGCTTGCCGGTGGCCTGGAAGCGACCCTTGCCCGGCAGCATGACGGACTCGATGGTCAGCGTTTCGCCGCCGACTTCGGTCCAGGCCAGCCCGGTAACGACACCGACCTGGTCTTCGCCTTCCATCTCGCCGAAGCGATGACGACGCACGCCGGCATAGGTGCCCAGATTGTCCGCCGTGATTTCCAGCGACTTGGTCTTCTTTGACAGGATTTCCTTCACCGCCTTGCGCGTGAGGTTGGCGATCTCGCGCTCGAGATTGCGCACGCCCGCCTCGCGGCTGTAGTAGCGGATCAAGTCGCGGACGCCGTCATCCGTGATCTTCCATTCGTCATCCTTCAGCCCATGCGCCTTCATCTGCTTGGGGATCAGGTGGCGGCGAGCGATCTGGATCTTCTCATCCTCGGTGTAGCCGGGGATGCGGATGATCTCCATGCGGTCCATCAGCGGCTGCGGCATGTTCAGGCTGTTGGCGGTGGTGACGAACATCACGTCCGAAAGATCGAAATCGACCTCCAGATAGTGGTCGTTGAAGGTCGCGTTCTGCTCGGGATCCAGAACCTCCAGCAACGCCGATGACGGATCGCCGCGATAATCCGCGCCCAGCTTGTCGATCTCGTCCAGCAGGAAGAGCGGATTGTTGCTCTTGGCCTTCTTCATGGACTGGATGACCTTGCCGGGCATGGAGCCGATATAGGTGCGGCGATGGCCGCGCACTTCGGCTTCATCGCGCATGCCGCCCAGGCTCATGCGGACATATTCGCGCCCCGTTGCCTTGGCGATCGAGCGTGCGAGCGAGGTCTTGCCGACGCCGGGCGGACCGACGAGGCACAGGATCGGGCCCTTGAGCTTGCCGACGCGCTGCTGCACGGCGAGATACTCAAGGATGCGCTCCTTGACCTTTTCCAGGCCGAAATGGTCGTCGTTCAGCACAAGTTCGGCGGCGACGATGTCGCGCTTGACCTTGCTCTTCTTGCCCCACGGCAAGCTGAGCAGCCAATCGAGATAATTGCGCACCACCGTGGCTTCCGCCGACATGGGCGACATGGAGCGCAGCTTCTTGACCTCGGCCTGCGCCTTTTCGCGCGCTTCCTTGGACAGCTTGGCCTTGCGGATGCGGTCTTCCAGCTCGTTCATCTCGTCGCGGCCTTCTTCGCCTTCGCCGAGTTCCTTCTGGATCGCCTTCAACTGCTCGTTCAGGTAATATTCGCGCTGGGTCTTTTCCATCTGGCGCTTCACGCGCGAACGGATCTTGCGCTCGACCTGCAGCACGCCGATTTCCACTTCGATCAGCGACAGGATTTTTTCCAGCCGTTCGGTGGTGCCGAAGGTTTCCAGCAAGGCCTGGCGCTCGCCGATCTTGACCGACAAATGCGACGCAACCGTATCCGCCAACTTGGCGGCGTCATCGATCTGCGCCACGGCGGCAAGGGTCTCGGACGGGATTTTCTTGTTGAGCTTGATGTACTGCTCGAAGTTGGACTTCACCGTGCGCATCAGCGCTTCGGATTCCTGAACCGCGGCAGGTTCCTCCTCAATCTTTTCGACAGTGGCCTGGAAAAAATCACTGCGCGGCGAAAAGCCGGTGACGCGAGCGCGGCCCTTTCCTTCGACCAGCACGCGAACGGTCTGGTCGGGCAGCTTCAGCAGCTGCAACACGGTGGCCATCGTGCCGATCGTGTGCAGGCCCTCGGCGGTGGGATCATCCTCCGCCGCGTTCTTCTGGGTCAGAAGCAGGATCTGCTTCTCGTCATTCATCACTTCCTCGAGGGCGCGGACGGATTTCTCGCGGCCCACGAACAAAGGAACGATCATGTGCGGAAAGACCACGATGTCGCGCAGCGGCAGGACCGGCGCGGAGTTGGGGTCCTTGGTTTCGACTTTCTTGGTGGCGTCATCCGCCATGATGGTACTCCTGCCGGATCAATTCCCGGCCAATACAGCTTCCCGTCAAACGCGTCTGGGCAAGCTCTGCTAGGGAGCCGCCCAATGGCCGACTCCGGATATCGTAAAGTGGCCCCCCTAATGGGGGGTTTCAAGGCGGCGTAAGGGCTTAACAGGGGCAAGTTCCAGGTTCCGCACAAAAACCCGCTCCAAACCGGGATTTTTCCACACCCACGCGCGGATTTGCCCGCGGACGGCCGTCATGGCTATCGTTTTGAAAACCGTAAATGAGGGAACCCGATGCTCGACCGCCGCATGTTCACCGCCCTGCTGGGCGCCACCATGGCGACGCCGGCCCATGCGGCGGGCGGCACCCTGCCCTTTTACGCCAGCGTCGGGCCGGAGCTGTTCTGGTATGGGCTGGATGAAGACAGCGCCGCGCTGAGGCGCATGGGCAGCGTGAAGCTGCCGGCGAATGTGCAGTATGCCTGGCCTGATCCGGCAGGTTTCGGGTTTCTGTATGTGGCGGCCAGCAGCAACCAGGCAGGCAAGGACGATCACTGCGTGCAGGCGTTCCATGTCGGCGGCGGCGGCGCGCTGACGCCGTCGGGCGCGCCGGTGAAACTGTGCCAGCGCCCCGTGCACATCACCGTCGATGCGCGCTGCCGCTTCCTGGTCACCTCCTACAACATCCCCTCCGCCATCAGCGTTCACCGCATCAACGGCGATGGCAGCATCGGCGAAGAAATCACGCAGGGGCCTCTGACGCTGGGCGTCTTCGCGCACCAGGCGCGCTTCACGCCGTCGGGCCGTAGCGTGGTGCTGGTGGCGCGCGGCAACGACGCACGACCGGGGCAAGCGGAAGATCCCGGCGCGCTGAACGTGCTGGGCTTCGACGATGGCAAGCTCTCCAACCTGCAAACGCTGGCGCCCGGCGGCAACGGGCTGGGCTTTGGCGCCCGGCATGTCGATTTCAGCAAACAATACTGCTTCGTCTCGATCGAGCGGCAGAATGCCATCGGCGTTTATCGCCTGGAAGCGGCTGGCCGACTGAGCGCCGAGCCGCTGTTCATCAAGAACGCCCTGGTCGATCCGGATGCCAAGTCGAAATTTCCCGGCCAGGGCGCAGGCCCGATCCATGTCCATCCGAATGGCCGCTTCGTCTACCAGACCAATCGCGGCTCGGGCACGGTGGATCATAACGGCCAGCGCGTTTCCAATGGCGGCGAGAACAACATCGTGGTTTGGCGGATCAATCCCGCCACCGGCGAGCCGACCCGCATCCAGAATATTGATACCCGCGGCTATGAAACGCGCACCTTCGTGATCACGCCTGACGGCAAGCATCTGATCGCCGCCAGCCAGACCGCCATGCTGGTGCGCGATGGCGCCAATGTGCGCTCCGTCAGCGCGGGCCTGGCCGCCTACCGCATCGGCCGCGATGGCAAGCTCACATTTCTGCGCAAGCTGGATGTCGATACATCCGGCGGCACGCAGTTCTGGTCAGGATTGCTGACGATGGCGTGACGCAGGGGATTTCGTTCGTCCGGGCAGGAGCGAGGAGCGACGTGGGCTATTAGCTCATGAGCGACGAGTGACGAACCCGGCGAGCGAAAGACCGCGTCAGGAAGCGGTCTTCTGCGTCTCGGCCTTGTCCGAATAGGTGTAGAGCGGACGCGCCTTGCCCTCCACCACGTCGGCGGTGATGACGACTTCCTGCACGCCCTGAAGCGTCGGCAGCTCGAACATCGTTTCCAGCAACAGGCCTTCGAGAATCGAACGCAGGCCGCGCGCGCCGGTCTTGCGCTGAATGGCGCGCTTGGAGATCGCGTGCAGCGCTTCTTCCTGGAAGCGCAGCTTGACGCCTTCCATCTCGAACATGCGCATATACTGCTTGGCCAGCGCGTTCTTCGGACGGGTCAGGATTTCGATCAGCGCCTGTTCCTGCAGGTCGCCCAGGGTGGCGAGCACGGGCAGACGGCCGATGAATTCCGGGATCAGGCCGAACTTCAGCATGTCTTCCGGTTCAACTTCGCGCAGCAACTCGCCGGTGCCGCGTTCGTCCGGGCCCTTGGGGTTGGAGCCGAAGCCCATGGACGAGCCCTGGGTGCGCTGGGCGATGATCTTGTCCAGGCCGGCAAAGGCGCCGCCGCAGATGAAGAGGATGTTGGTCGTGTCCACCTGCAGG
>CAILUV010000085.1 GCA_903837555.1 uncultured Alphaproteobacteria bacterium | reverse complement strand
CGGGCATCAGAACTTGAATCGGCATGTTACTACCCCCCTCGCCTTACGCTTCGATCAGAACATCGGTCCACAGCTCGGACGGATCCGGCTCGGGACTGGTCTGCGAGAATTCGGCGGCTTCGGTGACGATCACCTTGACCTCGCGGTCGATCTCCTTGAGACCGGCCTCGTCGATCAAGCCCTCGGACAGCAGCTTTTCCTTCAGCTGATCGATGGGATCGTGCTGCTCGCGCATCTTGGTCACCTCCTCCTTGCTCCGGTACTTGGCCGGATCGGACATGGAGTGGCCGCGATAGCGATAGGTGTTCATCTCCAGGATATAAGGACCCTGGCCTGACCGGGCGTGCTCGAGGGCACGGGCGGCGGCATCACGCACGGCGATGACGCTCATGCCGTTGACCGGCTCGCCGGGAATGCCGTAGGCGGCGCCGCGCATGTACAACTCCTGGCCGGCGGCGTGACGCACCGTGGAGGTGCCCATGGCGTATTTGTTGTTCTCGATGACGAACACCACCGGCAGCTTCCACAGAGCCGCCATGTTGAAGGCCTCGTAAACCTGTCCTTGGTTAACAGCGCCATCGCCGCAATAGACGTGCGCGACGCCGTTGTCCTTGGAGTACTTGTGGGCAAAGCCCAGTCCAGTCCCCAGCGGCACCTGGGCGCCGACGATGCCGTGGCCGCCGTAGAAGCGCTTTTCGCGCGAGAACATGTGCATGGAGCCGCCCTTGCCGCGCGACAGGCCGGTGGAACGGCCCGTGAGTTCGGCCATCACCGCCTTGGGGTCAATGCCCATGGCCAGCATGTGGCCGTGGTCGCGATAGGCGGTGATCTGCTGGTCGCCTTCCTGGGCGGCGCCCATGAGGCCCACCACCACGGCTTCCTGGCCGATATAGAGGTGGCAGAAGCCGCCGATCAGGCCCATGCCGTAAAGCTGACCGGCCCGCTCCTCGAAGCGGCGGATCAACAGCATGTCCGAATAGAGTTTTTTGAGGGATTCCGAATTGCTTTTGGGGGCGTCGGGCATGGGCGGTTGGGGTGCCGTTTTTTGATTTTGGAAAGGCGGAAAACGGGTTGTTGCAAGCCCGGAAAGGCTTGGCAAGAGCGTTGTTATTTTATTGCGCTGCAATAGCGAACAGTGTTCGCGGCCCGCGCAACAGCCACCCGCAGTGGGGGCGCAACAAAGCAATTTTCGGAACGTCTAGCGGCCGTTTCTTGAAACAGCGACTTGATTGGGCGCGGCGGTCATCAATTCGGTGCGGGCGAGTTCTTCGACCAGGTCGGGATCGGCGCCGTTCTTTTCCATCAGGCCGATGCGATGTTCGAGGCGGGCGCGATTGTCCTGAAGCTGGGCCAGTTGCTGCTGCTGCAGGGAAAGTTCGGCATTGGTGTCCCGCAGCGCCAGGATGCCGCGATCACCCCAGATGGCGTAGCTGCCGAAGTAGCTGACCACCGCCAGACACAGGGCCGGAAGCACCAACACACCAAAAAAACGGGAGACCGAACGTCTGATTCGCATTCACACAACGAATCACACACTGATTCGGAAGGTCAAGGGAAAATGGGTAAAGGATTCAAGGAACTTAGACCTGCCCGCGTTAAGGCATGTATAGAACCGCATGCGTGCAGCGGTGGCACTTCTTTGGTTTCTGACGGCGTTCCTGATCGGGGCCACCCTCTATATCGCCATCCGGCCCGGATTGCCGCCACCGGCGATAGGTTCTGCGCGTGACCTGTTCGATAAATGCCGTCAGGCGGGCGCCTGCAAAAAACCGGACACCGCGCCACCAGGACCGCCGTTGCCGGCCGACATCGACCGGGCGTGATTTATCTGCCCCTCAACACCGAGCGCCCGGCATAGACCGCCGCGTCGCCCAACTGCTCTTCAATGCGCAGGAGCTGGTTGTACTTGGCGAGGCGGTCCGAACGGGCCAGCGAGCCGGTTTTGATCTGGCCACAATTGGTCGCCACCGCCAGGTCGGCAATGGTGCTGTCTTCGGTTTCACCCGAACGGTGGCTCATCACCGCCTTGTAGGCGGCCTTGTGCGCCATCTCGACCGTGTCCAGCGTTTCGGTCAGCGAGCCGATCTGGTTGACCTTGATCAGGATGGCGTTGGCGGTCTGCTGGTCGATGCCCTGCTTGAGGCGCTTCACATTGGTGACGAACAGATCGTCCCCCACCAGATTGACGGTCTTGCCCACTGCGTCGGTCAGACCCTTCCAGCCGGCCCAGTCATCTTCCGCCATGCCATCCTCGATGGAGACGATGGGGTAGCGCTTGCACAGGTCGGCATAGACCTTGACCATATCATCCGGGCTGAGCGATTTGCCCTCGCCTTCCAGCTCGTACTTGCCGTTCTTGAAGAATTCGGTCGAGGCCGGGTCCAGCGCGAAGAAGACATCGTCGCCCAGCTTGTAGCCGGCCTTTTCGACGGCCTTGGAGATGAAGGTCAGCGCTTCGTCCGGCGACTTCAGGTTGGGCGCGAAGCCGCCCTCGTCGCCGACATTGGTGTTGTGGCCGGCATCGGCCAGCTGCTTCTTCAGCGTATGGAAGATTTCCGCGCCCATGCGCAGGGCTTCGCGGAAACTCGCCGCGCCCACCGGCATGATCATGAATTCCTGGAAGTCGATGGGATTGTCGGCATGGGCGCCGCCATTGATGATGTTCATCATCGGCACCGGCAAGACCTGCGCCTTGGCGCCGCCGACATAGCGGTAGAGCGGCAGGTTGGTGGCCTGCGCCGCCGCCTTGGCCACTGCCAGGCTGACGCCCAGAATGGCGTTGGCGCCCAGACGCGCCTTGTTGGGCGTGCCGTCCAGCGCGATCATGGTGCGGTCGATCTTGATCTGGTCTTCGGCGTCATAGCCTCCGATGGCATCGAAGATTTCGCCGTTCACCGCCGCCACGGCCTTTTCAACGCCCTTGCCGCCATAACGCTTGCCGCCATCGCGCAGCTCGACTGCCTCGTGCGCGCCGGTGGAGGCGCCCGACGGCACCGCGGCGCGGCCCAGGCTGCCGTCTTCCAGACGCACATCGACTTCGACGGTGGGATTGCCCCGGGAGTCGAGGATTTCGCGGCCGGTGATGTCGATGATGGCGGTCATGGGGGAACTCCCTTAGTCTTGCCGGGTTCTAAGCGAGTGCCGCCCGCCAAACAAGGCGCGGCTGCCAGAGGGGATTTCCATGACGATTGCCGCGCCCGCCATCATCCTGACCGGCTTCGTCACGCTGGTCGCGATCCTGATCACGCTAGGCTTTGCGATTCTGGTGGGCCGCACCCGTGGCCGCGTCCGGATCGACGCCCCGGCGATGAGCGGCCATCCCGACCTGGAACGCGCCCTGCGCATTCAGGGCAACACGGTGGAGCAGATCGTGATCTTCCTGCCGGCGCTGTGGCTGGCGGCGCTGTATTTCCAGGGCTGGCTGCCGCCGATCATCGGCGCGGTCTGGTGCCTGGGGCGCATCATCTATGCGGTGGCCTATGGCAGTCACAAACAGCGCCTGCCCGGCTTTGCCCTGACGGTTCTGCCCAGCGTGACCCTGATCGTGCTGGCCGCGATCGGCCTGTTCGGCGCGTGGACGGCCAGCGCGGTTTAGCGCTTTACGATCGCGTCAATCTCCACCAACTGCTCCAGCAGCAGCGGGAAATCCTGCAGCTTGACCATATTGGGGCCGTCGGACGGCGCGTGGTCGGGATCCTGATGCACTTCCATGAAGACGCAGGCAACACCCGCCGCCACCGCCGCGCGCGCCAGATACGGCACCATGGTGCGGTCGCCGCCGGATTTGTCGCCCTGCCCACCGGGCTGCTGCACCGAATGGGTGGCGTCGAACACCACCGGCGCGCCGAAGCCCGCCATGATCGGCAGCGCCCGCATGTCGGACACCAGCGTGTTGTAACCGAAGGACACGCCGCGCTCGGTCACCAGCACGTTGGGATTGCCCGCGCCGGTGATCTTGGCGATCACATTCTTCATGTCCCAGGGTGACAGGAACTGACCCTTCTTCACATTGATGCACTTGCCGGTATGGGCGGCGGCCACCAGCAGGTCCGTCTGGCGCGACAGGAAGGCCGGTATCTGCAGAATGTCCACGGCCTGCGCCACGGCGGCGCACTGGTCGCGTTCGTGCACGTCGGTCAGGACGGGTAATCCGAATTGCCTGCGAATGTCGGAAAAGATCGGCAGCGCGTTCTCAAGCCCGATGCCGCGCGCGGTGGAGGCGCTGGTGCGGTTGGCCTTGTCGAAGCTGGTCTTGTAGATCAGCCCGACGCCAAACTTGGCGCAGGCCTCTTTCAGCGCGCCCGCCATGTCGAAGGCATGGCTGCGGCTTTCAAGCTGGCAGGGCCCGGCAATGATGGAGAGCTTCTGGCTGTTGCCGACCAGGACCGGATTGGAGTCCGGGCCGAGCGTGACGGTGCTGTTGGGGTTCATGGCCGCCCTTATAGAGGGTGGCGCCCGCCCGATAAAGACCGGTTAGGGGACGGCGGCAGCGGCGGCGATGCTGAGTGGGGTCGAGAGCGGATTTATCAACTGCATCACATCGGCGAACATCGTGGTGTTGACCCGCACCACATCGCCCGGACGGATCGCGGTGGAACGGTCCACCGGCATCTTCACTTCGATGTTGCTGCCTTCGCGGCGGACATAGACGGCGCTTTCCACGGCGCTGGGCGTGAAGCCGCCCGCCAGCGCGATGGCGTTCAGCGCGGTCATGTTGTTGACGTAGGGATATTCACCGGGCTTGGCCACGGCGCCGATGATGTAGAAGGGGCGATAGGTGGAGACCTGCACCGAGACGCGCGGCTGCTTGAGATAGCCGCGGGCGAGCTGGGCGGCGATGGCGCCTTCAAGCTGCGTGGAGTTCAGACCAGCGGCACGCACCTGTCCCGCCAGCGGCAGGCGCAGGAAGCCGATGCCATCAATGGTGTAATCGCCGGAGAGATCGGCTTCCTCGAACACGGTCAGCTTCAGCTTGTCGCCCGGGCCCAGCACGTAATCGGCATTCTCCGGGCGCACGCCATTCGAACGCCCGCCCTGATAATAATTGTAGGCGGAATCCTGCGGCAGCGTGGCGGCGGACATCGGCGCGCCGTCGCCGCGCTTGTAGCCGTAAGGCGTGCCGGCGGCGGCGGTCTGCTGCTGATAGACGGGCTGTTGCGGTGCGGGCTGACGATACGGCGCAGGCTGCGGCGCATAGGCCGGCGCAGGACCCGCATTGTAACCGCCAGCCGCAGGCACATAACCATCTGCGGTCCGCGCGGGCGCGGCATAAGCGGTGGGCGCGGGCGGCGCGTAAGCACCCACCGGCGCGGCGCCGTAACCACCAGCCTGCGGCGGATAGTAACCGCCGCCGACCGGCGCGGCGTTGTAGCTGTTGTTGGCGGCGGCGGCCGGGCTGTAGGCCGGTCCAACCGGTTCGGGAACCGGCACGCGGCCGTAATTGGAGATTTCGCCGCCCGCCACTGGCTTGATGCCGTACCCGTCATACGTCTGGGCGCGCGCGTTGAACGCCATGAACAGCAGCAGCCCCGCCACGATAATGGTGACGGCGCGCATGATGAGGAAGGAGACGGACTGGCCCATGGGCCGATCCTATAAGCGCGGGCCTTACTTATTTCCTACGTGCTTTAAGGTTGCAGTTAAGGAACTGTTAAGTTCTATAAACCGGCATGGGACAGCCAAAATTGTTCGCGGTTTACCTGGGCGGCCGCGCCCCCAGGGCCAATACCGAGTTGCACGACATGGTGTTCGCCGTCGGCGCGCGGATCGAAGACACCTACACCCAATTGCTGGACAAATGGTTCGGCGAACCCAAAGGGCTGCATATCGACAGTTGGCTGGAACTGGATGTGGTCGATGGCTGGCGGGTGAGCCTGACCGATGCGCCCTCGCCTGCGCCCGAGAAACTCTTCTTCGTCAATCTGGGCGCATACCGCGACGGCGACTTCACCGAACTGCATGCGGTCGGTTTCTATGTCGCCGCCGATGCGCTGGAGGCCAAGAAGCGGGCACTAGCCGAGCATTTCAAAAGTGGCTTCAGCGAACGCCACAAGGACGACCTGTACGCCATCGACGACTGCATCGCGGTGGATGGCGTCGCCGGGCTGCATGTCACGCTGACCAGGACGGGTGAAACGTCTGCCGCAAAGCCCAACAACGGCTATCACATCATTCCGAAGGCCGTGATTGCCGCGTATCTGGCCAAGCAATAGATGTCATTCCCGGCTCGCCGGGCATGACAGTGCTAAACCAGCCGGCTCTTTTGCACCGCCGCCGCGATGAAGCTGGTGAACAGTGGGTGCGGCTCCAGCGGGCGCGATTTCAGTTCGGGGTGGAATTGTACCCCGATGAACCAGGGATGGTCGGGAATTTCCATGATCTCCGGCAGACGCCCGTCCGGCGACCAGCCCGACACTTCCATGCCGTGCTTGGACAGATCCTTGGCGTAGCTGGTGTTCACTTCATAGCGGTGGCGGTGACGCTCGCTGATCTCGGTGGCGCCATAGACTTCCGCCACTTTCGATCCCGGCATCAGGGTCGCGGGGTACGCGCCCAGCCGCATAGTGCCGCCCATGTCGCCATCGGCGCCGCGCTGTTCGACCTGGTTGCCCTTGACCCATTCGGTCATCAACCCGATCACCGGATGCGTCGGATTGCCGATTTCGGTGGTGCCGGCGCCTTCCAGCCCCGCCAGATCACGCGCGGCTTCGATCACCGCCATGTGCAACCCGTAGCAGATGCCGAAGAACGGAATTTTGCGTTCGCGGGCGAAACGCACCGCGCCGATCTTGCCTTCGGTGCCGCGCTCGCCGAAGCCGCCGGGCACCAATATGCCGTCGACGCTTTCCAGGAAGCTGGCGGCGTCGTCGCGCTCGAACACTTCGCTGTCGATCCAGTCCAGATGGACTTTCACATTATTGGCCAGGCCGCCATGGGTCAGCGCCTCGGACAGCGACTTGTAGCTGTCCTTGACCTGCATGTACTTGCCGACCACGGCGATGCGCACTTCGCCTTCGGGGTTCTTCACCCGCTCGACCACTTCAGCCCAGCGCGTCAGGTCGGGTTCGGGCGCATTCTCGATGCCGAACACTTTCAGGAGCTGCGTGTCGAGGCCGACATCGTGATAGGCGAGCGGCACGCGATAGATCGTGTCCAGGTCCATGGCGGGAATGACGCGCTCGGCGGACAGGTTGCAGAACAGGCCGATCTTGCGGCGATCATCGTCGGGAATGGGATGGGAGGCGCGGCACAGCAGAATGTCAGGCTGGATGCCGATGGCCCGCAGCTCTTTCACGCTGTGCTGGGTGGGCTTGGTCTTGAGCTCGCCCGCCGCTTCGATGAACGGCACCAGCGTCAGATGGATGAAGGCGGTCTGGCCGCGCCCCAGATCATTGTGCAACTGGCGGATGGCTTCGAAGAACGGCAGGCCTTCGATGTCACCCACCGTGCCGCCGATTTCCACCAGCAGGAAGTCCAGCCCGTCGATATCGGCGAGCACGAATTCCTTGATCATGTCGGTGACGTGCGGGATCACCTGCACGGTACGGCCCAGATAGCCGCCCTTGCGCTCCTTCTCGATCACCTGGGAATAGATGCGCCCGGAGGTGATGTTGTCGGACTTGCGCGCCGACACGCCGGTGAAGCGTTCGTAGTGCCCCAGGTCCAGATCGGTCTCGGCACCGTCGTCGGTGACATAGACTTCGCCATGCTGGAATGGGCTCATCGTGCCCGGATCCACATTCAGATAGGGGTCGAGTTTGCGCAGACGTACTTTGTAACCGCGCGCCTGCAAGAGCGCGCCGAGAGCGGCGGACGCAAGACCTTTTCCGAGGGAAGAGACCACGCCGCCGGTGATGAAGATCAACCGGGCCATGGGAGGTCACCATCATCACATGACGGTGCGTACGCAAGCGCAAAATCCGAATTTTCTTCGGACGCTAACAGGCTTGCGTGAAACGCAGTGCTATTGGGGCTTGGGGACCGACGGACCCGTGGGCAGCGGCACGGCGGGCGCCGCCGGCTTGGCCGGGGTGGCGGCGGCAGGCACCGAATCGAGAATCGAACGGGTGTCGCGGCCATGCAGCGCCAGCAGGTTCAGACCGATGCAGGTCAGAAAGAACAGGCCGGCCAGAACGGCGGTGGTGCGGGTCAGCGTGTCGGCAGCGCCGCGCGGGCTGAAAAGACCGCCCATGCCGCCGCCACTGCTGCTGCTGCCCATGCCAAGGCCGCCGCCTTCGGACCGCTGGAGCAGCACGAACACGATCAGGGCGATGGCAATAAACAGCTCGGCGACGAGCAAAAGGGTCTGCATGGGTCTAAATCCGTACTTCCGGGCCGGGGTCTTATCTTATCGCCCTGAAAATAGGAAGCCAAACCGGGTTTTCCAGTCAAAATCCCCGCGAAGCGCGGATTTTGTGGGCTAGCTCGCCAGCGCTTCGGCCTGGGTGCGCGCCCGGATGATGGTCACGGTGGCATCGATTTCCGAAAGCTGGTCGGCAGCCGATTTTTCGGGATGGAAGACCTGGTGCAGGCTCAATGCGCCATGCCCCAGCAGGTGCATGGACGCATTGCGGTCGACGCCGAGGCTCAGGCCCTCTGCGGCCGCCAGTACCGATCCGCACCATTCCACCGCCGGCTCGAATTCGGTGCCCTGGCTGCGCACCTCGATGGATTTGGTCAAAGCCTGCAGCTTGGCCAGGTCCGGCGATACCTGCCCCACGACGATGGTTTCTTCCTGCATCAACCGCCACAAGATGCAGACCTGGAACGAGTCGCGGCGCAGCTTTTCGCTGGTCAGCTTTTCGCGCGCGCTTTTGAGTTCGGCATCCAGCTTGCGGGCGATGGCCTCGCTGGACATTTTGTCCTTAGCCTTCATCTTCAGCGAATTGGGCGGGTCGAACATTTCGGCGTTCGACGCGCGGCTGTTGTCCTTGCGGCGGTCGGGACCGACATAGTCGGTGGTGATGACGAAGCTCTTGCGGCGTTCGATGTGGGTTTCAATGCGGCTGCCCAACTGGGCCACCGAAAAGGGACGCAGCAAAAGGTCATCGGCGCCGCTGGACACGACCTTGTTGATCAGGGTGGTGCTTTTTTCCCAGGCCGTGACGATGATGACCATGAAGGGATTGTAGCTGGCGCCACCCTGGCGCATCTGCTGGATGGTGGCGCAAAGCTCTTCGGAGGCGCCCTGGGTCTCGCACAGCGCGATGTCTGGCGGATTTTTCTGCACCGCTTCGACAAAGGCGTCGATGGTGGAAACGGTTTCGGTTCGGCGAAAGCCCAGCGCATACAGGGTCGCGCGCGTCGCGGTGCGGTTTGACGGCACCGGATCGTAAATCAGTACATCAACACTGTCATACGACAGCCTGCTCATCACCCACCGCACACATTCTTCTTTTGTGAGGGAAGAATGCGCGCCAGGCTATTAACAAAGGGTCGAACGACTTGGTTAAGATGGACTAAGGCCCGCGATTACGCTCAGAAAATCCGAGGCTTTGAGGCTCGCGCCGCCCACCAAAGCACCACCCACTTCGGGGAGGTTAAGAATTTCGCTGGCATTGTCCGGTTTCACCGAGCCGCCATAGAGGATGCGCACGCCGCGCCCCGCCTCGCCCAGCCGCCGCACCAGGACGCTGCGGATATGGCCATGCATCGCCGTGATCTCGGTAAGCGTCGGCGTCTTGCCGGTGCCGATGGCCCAGACCGGTTCATAGGCGATGACGGTGTTGGCGGCGGTCGCGCCCTCCGGCACGCTGCCGTCGATCTGGTCGCCGCACACGCGGTTGGCGTCCCCGGCATCACGCTGCGCTTCGCTTTCGCCGATGCAGATGATGGCGGTGAGACCCGCGCGCCAGGCGGCCCCAGCCTTGGCGGCGACATCGCCGTCGCGCTCGCCATGCAGTTGGCGGCGTTCGGAATGACCGACGATCACGAAGGACGCGCCGGAGTCGCGCAGCATCTCGGCGGAAATGTCACCGGTATAAGCGCCGCCCGGCAGCGCATGACAATCCTGCGCGCCGACGGCAAACGCCCCCGCCGCCGCATCCACGGCACGGGCCAGAAGCGTGACGGGCGGGCAGACCAGCACGTCGTAAGCCGGCGCGCGCGCCGCCAGCGCCTCTTTCAGGCGGGAAAGCTCGCCAAGGCTGCTCGCCAGCCCGTTCATCTTCCAATTTCCCGCCACCAGCGGACGCATGTGATGCCCCAACGAATCGCGAAGGATAAGTGCTTGTAATTCCCCGACTTCGACGGCAAAAGCGGGGCGAAACACGGCTTGCCGCCAGCCAGCCCCCTCCCTATCATCCGCCGCCCGCGGACGCCACAGGTGGCGCCACGGAGCCAAGCAACGGAAATTGCCGCAATGATTCAATGGATGCACCGTCTTTCCAAGTCCTGGGTCGCCGTGATCCTGATGGGCATGCTGGGCATGAGCTTTGTGGTGTGGGGCATCGCCGACGTCTTCACCGGCGGCTCGTCCACCGCGGTGGTCACCGTGGGCCGCACCGAAATCGGCGCGCTGGAATTCCAGAGGGTCTATCGCAATTTCCTGCGCAACCAGGGCCAGCAGATGGGCACCGAAATCACGCCGGACCTGGCCCAGAAAATGGGCCTGGCCAACGTCGCCCTGCAGCAGCTTGTCAGCCGCACCGCGCTCAACAATGAAGCCCGGCGCCTGGGCCTGGTGACCTCGGACGCCGCCGTGGCGGCCAGCGTGCGCGACATGGCGCCGTTCAAGGGCCCGACCGGCGCGTTTGACCGCCAGACCTTCGTGCAGGCCATCGCCGGCGCCAACTACACCGAGAACCAGTTCATGGAGGAAGTCCGCCAGGACATGACCCGTGACCAGCTCACCCAGTCGGTGGAATCCAACTTCGTCGTGCCGCCCACCTATGCCCAGGCGCTGTTCCTCTACATCAACGAAAGGCGCGCCGCCGACTATGTGATCGTGACGCCGGAAGCCGTCGACCCCATTGCGCCGCCGTCGGAAGCGGTTCTGGCCGCGTATGTAAAGGCCAACACCGCGCGCTTCTCCACGCCCGAATACCGTTCGGTGGATTACGCCATGATCTCGCCAGACGACGTGAAGGGCGGCGTCACCGTCACCGAACAGCAGATCAAGGATGATTATGAATCGCGCAAAGGCACCTATGTGGTGGCGGAGCGCCGCGAGGTTCACCAGATCGAATTCAAGACGCAGAAGGAAGCGGCCGATGCCCGCGCCCGCATCGTGTCCGGCACCAGCTTCGATGCGCTGGCCGCCACGCGTGGCCTCACGCCGGAACAGACCCTGCTGGGCGACCTGGCGCAGAGCGAAGTGCCCGATGACGCGCGCGCCAAGGCCATCTTCACCCTGCCCCTCAACGAGACCAGCCAGCCGCTGCAGACCGGCTTTGGCGGCTGGGTGCTGGCGCGCGTCACCAAGATCACGCCGGGCGTGTCGCGCAGCCTTGACGAGGTGCGCGAGGAAATTCGCCAGAACCTGTTTGCCCAGCTTTCCAGCAACAAGATGGTGGATGCGGTCAACGGCTTCACTGAAGCCCGCAGCAATGGCGACGACCTCAACAACGCGGCCAAGAAGTCCGGCATGCGGGTGGGCCGCGTCGCGGCGATCGATGCCCGCGGCATGGCGCCCGATGGCACCAAGACCGACGCCCCAACCGATCCCGAATTCCTCACCGCCGCCTTCACCGCCGAAGTGGGCGAAGATGGCGACCCCTTCCCCAGCAAGGCGGGCAGCTATTACGCGCTGCGTGTCAACGGCGTGACGCCGCCCAAGCTCAAGACCATGGATGTGGTGCGCGAGGAAGCCCAGAACGCCTGGATCGCCGAACAGCGCGCCAAGCTGATGGACAGCAAGACCCGCGCGCTGGTCGAAAAGGCGAAGAAGGAAAAGTCGCTGGATGGCATCGCGCGTGAGCTGAAAGTGTCGGTGCAGAAGAGCCCCGCGCTGAGCCGCGAGACCAACGACACCATGTTCAGCGCGCCGATTATCACCAAGCTGTTCGCCGCCGCCCCGGGCGCGGTGGTGACCGGGCCGCAGGGCCTGTCGGGCAATCACATCATTGCCCGCGTCACCGGCATTGCGCATCCCACGCCCAATCCAGGCGACCCGAATTTCATCGGCGGGATGCAGCGCCTGTCCGCCGGCGTGGCGCAGGATCTTTCGGTTTCGCTCGCCAACGCCGCGCGCGCGCGCCAGGGCGTGAAGGTCAATCAGCGCCTGCTGGATCAGACGACGGGCCAGGGACAGTGATCGAACCGGCCTTTGACGCGTTCGCGGCCGAACACGACAAAGGCCGCGGACAGCTTGTCTTCACCCGCCTGGTCGCCGACATGGAAACGCCAGTCTCGGCGTTTCTCAAGCTGGGCGACGGCAAGGACAATGCCTTCCTGCTGGAAAGCGTTCAGGGCGGCGAAACGCGCGGGCGCTATTCCATCATCGGCCTGAAGCCCGACCTGATCTGGCGTTGCCGGGACGGCAAGGCCGAGATCAATCGCGGCGCGCTGAACGGCGGCAGCTTCACGGCCGAAAGCGCCAGACCGTTGGAAAGCCTGCGGGCCCTCAGCAAAGAGACCCGCATGGTGGTGCCGCAGGGCCTGCCTCCCATGGCCACCGGCCTGTTCGGCTATCTGGGCTACGACATGGCGCGGCAGGTGGAAGACCTGCCCAATCCGCCGCCCGACACGCTGGGCCTGCCCGACGCGATCCTGCTGCGTCCCACCATCACCGCCATCTTCGACAGCGTGAAGGATGAGATCATCCTGATCACGCCGGTCTGGCCCGATAAGAACGTGGATGCCAAAGCGGCCCATGCCCGAGCCGCCCAGCGCCTGGAAGAAGCCGTGGCCGCGCTGGAAGCGCCTGCGCCGCCCAGCGCCGAAGTGCCCGCCAACCTGCCCACCGGCGTGCCGGTGGAATCCAACATGACGAAGGCCGAGTATTTCGACGTGGTGGCGCGGGCCAAGGAATATATCGCCGCCGGCGATGTGTTTCAGGTGGTTCCCAGCCAGCGCTTCCGCCGCCCCTTTGCGCTGCCGCCCTTTTCGCTGTATCGCGCGCTGCGCCGCCTGAACCCCTCGCCTTACCTTTATTACCTGTCGCTGCCTGGTTTCCAGATCGTGGGCTCCAGTCCCGAAGTGCTGGTGCGGCTGCGCGACAACAAGGTCACCATCCGCCCCATCGCCGGCACCCGCTGGCGCGGCAAGACGCCCGAAGAAGACAAGGCGCTGGGCGAAGAACTTCTGAACGATCCCAAGGAGCGGGCTGAACACCTGATGCTGATCGATCTGGGCCGCAACGATATCGGCCGCATCGCCAAGACCGGCGCGGTGAAAGTCACCGACAGCTTCTTCATCGAGCGCTATAGCCATGTGATGCATATCGTGTCGAACGTGGAAGGCGAAATCCGCGACGGGCTGGACGCAGTGGATGCGCTGGCCGCGGGCCTGCCCGCCGGCACGCTGACCGGCGCGCCCAAGATTCGCGCCATGGAAATCATCGACGAGTTCGAAAAGGAAAAACGCGGCGCCGGTTACGCGGGCGCGGTGGGCTATTTCGCCGCCGATGGTTCGATGGACACCTGCATCGTGCTGCGCACCGCGCTGGTCAAGGACGGCACCATGTATGTGCAGGCCGGCGGCGGCGTGGTCGCCGACAGCGTGGCCGAAGCCGAGTATCAGGAGACGGTGAACAAGTCCCGCGCGCTGTTTGCGGCAGCAGAAGAAGCCGTGCGCTTCGCCAGCGCGGCGAAAAAAGGCCAATAAAAACTAAGTCAGCGCGCGGTGAGCCGCAAACCCCGCGCCGTTTTCAACCGCATCGCCTCGTCCAGCGGCACCAGCTTCACGCCGTGATCCTCGCTGAGGAATTTCTTGAGATGGGTCAGCGTGGCGTCGCGCGGATGGCCGATGGCGATGGCGACGCCGGTGCGTTTGGCTTCGCGTACCAGCGCCTGCAACTGGCGGATGACTTCTTCCTCGCCCGGCACGTCATCCAGGAAGATGTCGCGGCCCGCGCTCATCACCCCCATGTCGGCGGCCACCCGCTCGGCGGCGCTGCGGGGCGAGGTGCGGGAGTCAAAGAAGAACAGCCCCTTGGCCTTCAACCGCGCCATCACCGGCGTCAGGGCCGGCGCATCGGTGGTGAAGCGGCTGCCTTCATGATTGTTCATGCCCACGATCCCCGGCACGCGCGACAGGTTCCAGTCCAGGCGGCGGGTGATCTCGTCTGGCGTCATGTCGGGGCGCAGCGCCATCGGGGCATGCGTGCCCGAAAAAGCCTGCATCGGCACATGCGCCAAAATCATGTGGCCGCGTCTGGCGGCGGCTTCCGCCAGGAAGGGCGTGGTTTCCGGATAGGGCAGGAACGACAGCGCTACCTCCTTGGGCAGCATCATGGCCCGATCGGTGCCGGCCAGGTCCGCGCCCAGATCGTCGATCACGATGGCCATCACGGGCGCGATCGCCGGGGCCTCGGCTACGCGGCGAGGTAGCGACGCGGCTGGGCTCTTCAGCCAGTCGGGAAAGGGATTGCCGATCACCGGATACAACACCTGTGGCGCATAGCGGCTTTGGGCGAAGCCGTCCGGCAGGGAAAAGCGCGCCACCTGTACGCCCGGATCGGGCGCCACCATCGCCGCCATGCCCGGCAGCGCAGCATCGAGGAATTTGGGCAGACCGGCCAATGCCGCGCCGCCGCCCGTCGCCACGCCGCCAGCCAGCAGCGCCACAAAGGCAGAATCGCACACGCGCCGAATCAGGGATTCGCGTTCCATGCCCCACTACCGCAACAGGGCGCGACACTGTCAATTGCTCCGCGGCCGGACGATTTCGCGCTATGCTCGCCCCATGCCTTCGTTTGTTTACATCCTGGCGGCGCGAAAGGCCGACGGCCGCACCATCACCTATGTCGGCTGGACGCTGAACCTGGAACGCCGGCTGGCGCAGCACAATGGAGCCGTCTCGAAAAAATCCGGGGGTGCGAAAAGCACGCGCGGCCGGGCCTGGGCCCTCGTCTATGCCGAAAAGCACCGCACCCGCAAAGGCGCGATGCGGCGGGAATATGTTCTGAAGAACGACCGCGCCTTCCGCGCCCTGCTGCGCGAATGACCCGGCTCTGCTAACGTCGCGGCCCACAGGAGAGTTCATGACCCGCACGTCTTTCGCGATTGCCGCCGCCCTGCTGGCACTTGCCCTGCCCGTCCAGGCCCAGCCCAAGCCGGACGCGCGCGTCCATGCCGCCGCGGAGGCGCGCCGCGCCGAGGCCATCGAACTGCTCAAGGAGATCGTCAACATCGATTCCGGAACCGGCGACATTGCCGGCAACAACCGCGTGCTGGCGGTGCTGACGCCGCATCTGACCGCGCTGGGGGCGCAGGTGCGCCGCGTGCCCGCCGAAGCGCCCGACCTCCCGGACAATCTGGTGGTGAGCTTGAAGGGCACAGGCAAGGGCCGCGTGCTGCTGATCGCCCATGTCGACACCGTGTTCGGCCCGGGCGTGGCGGCCAAGCGCCCCTTTCGCATCGAAGGCAGCCGCGCCTATGGCCCGGGCGTCAGCGACGAGAAAGGCGGCGTGGTCAACGCCATCATGGCGCTGAAGGTTCTGCGCGATATCGGTTTCCAGAATTTCGCCACCCTCACCCTTTTGCTGGAAACCAGCGAGGAACGCGGCTCGCCCGGCACCCAGAAGCTGATCAAGGCGCTGGCCAGCGAGCATGACGTGGAATTCAACCTGGAACCGGGCGATCCGCCGGACAATCTGACCGTGTGGCGCAAGGGCTCGGCACGCATCCATATTCGCGTCAAAGGCCGCCCCGCCCATGCCGGGGTCGCGCCGCAGGATGGCCGCAACGCCGCGCTGGAGCTGATCCATCAGATCACATCCTTGTCGAAAGACTTTCCCACCACCGGCGACGGCACCACCGTCAACCTGACGGTGATGAAGGCGGGCGAACGCACCAACATCATTCCCGATGCCGCGGAAGCCATCTACAGCGCCCGCTATCGCCAGCCCAAGGACCTGGAACAGATCGTCGCCCGCTTTCGCGCCGCCGCCAAAGTCACCAGCGTGCCGGACACCAGCGCCGAGATTTACCTGGATTCCGGGCTGCCGCCGCTGATCCAGAATGATGATGTGAACGCGCTGGCCGAGCGCGCCCGCACCATTTACGCCGAACTGGGCAAGACCATTGGCGCGTCCGGCAATGGCGGCGCGTCGGAGTCGGCGCTGGCGCAGGCGGCCGGCACACCGGCGCTGGATGGGCTGGGCTGGGTCGGTGGCGACTTCCACACCGACAATGAGTGGGTCGACCTGAACAGCGTGACGCCCCGCCTCTACCTGCTGACGCGGCTGATCATGGATGCCGGGATCAATCCGCCGAAGCGGCGCTGACATCCTGATGGACCCCAATTTGCAGCCGGCCAGCTCGCCATAGCCGACCGAAATGCCCCTCGTCACTCGAAGCAAGGCAGGTTGCAATGTCGGCTCGCAATACCCAAGGTCCGCAGGCTGATGTCGCTATAGAGGTTGGCGCGCCCGGGAGTGCCACGTGATCGACCCCTACATTGCGTTTCTGCTGGGACTGGGCGTCATCGTTCTTCTGGTGGCGTGGCTTCCATTTGCGCTCAAGGCCCTGCCCTTTTCCTTGTCGGTGGTATGCGTGGGGCTGGGTGCCGGTCTTTTCGGACTGGGCTGGCTGGAGTTCGATCCCGATCCGCGCACCTATGACACGGTTGTAGAAAAGCTCTGCGAGGCGGTCGTCATCATCTCGCTCATGGGCGCAGGCTTGAAAATCGATCGCAAGATTGGTCTTCGGTCCTGGGCTACGACCTGGCGGCTGCTCGGCATCGCGATGCCGCTTACAATTCTCGCGATCACCCTGGCGGGATTTTATGCGCTGGGGCTTCCATTGGCGATGGCGCTGCTGCTGGGCGCCGCGCTGGCGCCGACCGATCCGGTTCTGGCTTCGGAGGTGCAGGTCGGAAAGCCCCGCTCGGGCAAGGAAGATGAAGTCAGGCTTGCGCTGACATCGGAAGCCGGCCTCAATGATGGCCTTTCATTTCCCTTTGTGCATCTTGCGCTTGTTTTCGGCGTGGCCGCGGGAGCGTCGGGGGCGTGGCCGAGCCTCTTCATGTTCGGCGAATGGATGCTGCGTGACGTCGTATGGCGGATCGGCGCGGGTGTCGGCATCGGCTGGCTTGTCGGACGTGGCCTGGGCTGGCTCACCTTTGGCAGGGGCGACGCGAAACTATCGGGGACCGGCGACGGCCTTGTAGCCATCGGCGCGACTTTTGTGGCCTACGCAATCGCGGAAATTTGCCATGGCTATGGGTTTCTCGCCGTGTTTGTGGCCGCTCTGGCGCTGCGCAATGCCGAACGCAATCACAAGTATCACGAAGCGCTGCATGATTTTTCCGAGCAGGTGGAGCGCCTGCTGATGCTGCTCGTACTGGTCTTGTTCGGCGGGGCGATCACGACGGGCCTATTCGCCAGCGTGACATGGAACGATTTCTTCGTCGCGCTGGCCGTTGTTTTCCTGATCCGTCCAGCCGCAGGATGGATATCGCTCCTGGGATCGGGGCACTCCGCCAAGGAGCGCGGCCTCATCTCATTCTTTGGTATTCGCGGTATCGGATCGTTTTACTACATCGCCTACGGCGTCAATCACGGCCAGTTTTCGTCCAGTGAGAGGCTGTGGGCGATCACCGGCCTGGTGGTGCTGATCTCGATCGTGGTTCATGGCATAAGCGCCACGCCCGCGATGCGGTTGATAGACCGCGCGCAGAAGTAAGACCAAGCCTTACCCTTGGCTGCGGTTAGCGCAGCGCGATGGCGCCGCCTCACTCAGCCGCGATCTGGTTGCGCTTGTCGAACTGCGACCACACGCCTTCGGCACCGTCCCACGACCCCTTCGACGCACCCTTGGAATATTCTGTGGCGCGCTGTTCGAAGAAGTTGGCGTGTTCGACGCCATTGAGGATTTCCACCAGCCAGGGCAGCGGATGCGCCTTGAGCTGCTTGTATCCCGTGTCGGTGACTTCGAAATTGCCGAACACCGGCTCCAGCTTGAGCTGGGTCAGGCGCCAGTCGGCGATGTAGCGGACATAGGATTTGATTTCCTTGGCGGTCATGCCCTGGACTTCGCCCAGGCTGAAGGCCAGATCGACAAAGCCCTCTTCCAGCCCGACCATGGTGTGCGCCACATCGCGGATATCATCGCGCACCGCCTTGGTGACGCAGCCGGTTTCATCGGCCCAGGCGTGATAGAGCTTGGTGATCCCTTCGCAATGCAGGCTTTCGTCGCGCACCGACCAGGACACGATCTGGCCCATGCCGTTCATCTTGTTGAAGCGCGGGAAGTTCATCAGCATCGCGAAGCTGGCGAACAGCGACATGCCTTCGGTAAAGGCGCCGAACATGGCCAGGGTGCGCGCGACGTCGGCGCAGGTGCCCACGCCGAACGTGTGCATGTAGTCGGACTTGGCCTTCATCTCGCGATAATCGCGGAAGGCCTCGAATTCGGTCTGGGGCATGCCCAGCGTCTTGAGCAGCAACGCGTAAGCGTCGATATGCACCGTCTCCATATTGGTGAAGGCGGCCATCATCATCTGCACTTCCAGAGGCTGGAAGATGGGGATGTAGCGCTTGAGGTAATTGTCACCCACTTCCACGTCCGACTGGGTGAAGAAGCGGAAAATCTGGGTCAGCAGACCCTTTTCGGCGTCCGACAGGTGACCGGACTGCCAGTCGCGGATGTCGGAACCCAGCGGCACTTCCTCGCCCATCCAGTGCGTCTGCTGCTGGCGCTTCCAGCAGTCATAGGCCCAGGGATAGCGGGTGATGTCATAGGTGCCGGTGGCGTTCAGAAGACCGATGGTCCCCTTGCCGATCAGGGTGCGCGGGTCGACCGAGCCAAGCGATTTTACTGACATGCCAGGCATTCCTCGTAGTCGGTGCGCGGCGCGGTCGAGACGCCCTTTTCTTTTTTCTCAAGTTGGCCGGCAAAACCGGCGCGGCTGATGGACTTGGAGCGGCAGTAATACAGGCTCTTGATGCCGCGCTCCCACGCCGTCCAGTGCAGCATGTGCAGGTCCCACTTGTCGATGTCGGCGGGCAGGAACAGGTTCAGCGACTGGCTCTGGCAGATATAGGGGGTGCGGTCGGCGGCCAGTTCGATGATCCAGCGCTGGTCGATTTCAAAGGCGGTACGGAAGACGGTCTTTTCTTCGTCCGTCAGGCAGTCCAGATGCTGGACCGAACCTTCCTGCTCGACGATCGACTGCCAGGTGGTGTCGGTGTTCTGGCCTTTTTCCTCCAGCAGGTCCTGCAGGTAGGGGTTGCGGACCGAGAAGGCGCCCGACAACGTCTTGTGGGTGTAAACATTCGCCGGGATCGGCTCGACGCAGGCGCTGGTGCCGCCGCAGATGATCGAAATGCTGGCGGTCGGAGCGATGGCGATCTTGTGGCTGAAGCGGGCCTTCATGTCCCGCTCGCGGGCGTCTTCACAGGCGCCACGCTCCTCGGCCAGATGATAAGATGCCGCATCAGCTTCGCGGCGTATCTTCTTGAAAATGCGCAGATTCCACGACTTGGCCATCGCGCTTTCCAGCGGGATGTTCTTGGACTGGAGGAACGAGTGGAAGCCCATCACGCCCAGTCCGACCGAACGCTCGCGCAGCGCCGAATACTTGGCGCGGTGCATGGAGTCCGGGGCTTCCTCGATGAAGCTGGTCAGGACGTTGTCGAGCATGCGCAGCACGTCTTCGACAAAGCCCTCTTCTTCGGCCCACTGGTCCCAGGTCTCGATGTTCAGGGAGGACAGGCAGCAGACCGCGGTGCGTTCCTTGCCATCATGGTCGGCGCCGGTCGGCAGGGTGATTTCGCTGCACAGGTTGGAGGTGTTGACCTTCAGGCCCAGCTCGCGCTGGTGCTTGGGAAGGGCGCGGTTCACCGCGTCGATGTTCAGGATGTAGGGCTCGCCGGTCTGCAGGCGGGTCTCCAGGATGCGCTGCCACAGTTCGCGGGCATTGACCTCGCGCAGGACCTGCTGGTCCTTGGGGCTGCGCAGGCCGAACATCTTGCCTTCCTTCACGCAGTCCATGAATTCGTCGGTGATGTTGATGCCGTGATGCAGGTTCAGGCCCTTGCGGTTGAAGTCGCCCGACGCCTTGCGGATTTCCAGGAACTCCTCGATTTCCGGATGGGCGATGTCCAGATAGACCGCCGCAGAACCCCGGCGCAGCGAACCCTGCGAAATGGCCAGCGTCAGACCGTCCATCACATGGATGAAGGGGATGATGCCGCTGGTCTTGCCGGTCTTCACCTTTTCGCCGATGGAGCGGACCTTGCCCCAATAGGTACCGATGCCGCCGCCATTGCTGGCCAGGGCGACGTTTTCATTCCAGGTGCCGACGATGCCGTCCAGCGAGTCCGACACGTCGTTGAGGAAGCAGGAAATCGGCAGGCCGCGCTTGGTCCCGCCATTGGACAGGATCGGGGTGGCGGGCATGAACCACAGGCGCGACATGTAATCGTACAGCCGCTGGGCATGCTGGATGTCGTCGGCATAGGCGCAGGACACCCGCGCGAACATGTCCTGGAAGCTTTCACCCGGCATCAGGTAGCGGTCGGTCAGGGTCGCCTTGCCGAACGGGGTCAGAAGGTCGTCGCGGCTGCGATCCAGCACCAGGTCGGTGGGCTTGGGACGCGGGGCCAGCGGATAGGGCAGCGGCGGCTGGGACGCCGGCTCGAACAGGTCCTGCGCCACGGGCGCTGCGGCGGGCTGGGGAGCCTCCACCGGGGTTTCGGTGACGGTGCGCGTCACCACCACCGAACGCTCGATCACCCGTTCAGCCGGCGACTGCACGACCACCTGGCCGTTGGTGTCGAAGTCGCCTTCAAGTACGGATTTACCGAGTGCCGACATGCTATTCCCCTGTCCCTGGCGGGGAATCGGATGGCGTCGGCGCGGAACACATCCTGCGCCGCGCAGCCTTCCTGGGACACCCCGCCCCAATTGCTCAAACCGTGTTCGCGGCAGGTCTCCTGGCTCGCGGCCCTTTTTGGGCCCGCCTTCCCGGTTTCCCAGTGGCGTTTGGACCCAAAATCAGCCGTTTACAGTTGCGGGGGCAGCCCCGGTTACCGGTCCCACCAGACCGTCCCGAAGTTCCCTTGAATCCCCTATCTAGAGCATTCGAGTAACCGTGAACGACTACATCTAGGGGGGCATTCGCGGATTCCGTCAAGCCGGAAAACTTTCACACAGGCGTCATTTTTCGCTTGGGGACAAAAGTGTGAATCCTCGCGAATCTCCCGCGCCGGTGGCCATGGCCCGTACCCCAAAGGCCTTGTGGATAAGTTCCTCTGTGAGCGAATGCGCGTCGCTCACCACCCCTCCATCCACAAGTACGATGATGCGCGAGGCATGGCGCGTGGCCAGCGTCAGGTCGTGCAGCGATGCGATCACCAGCATCCCTTCGCGTGCGAAACGTGACAGCAATGTCATGCATTCCATCGCGTGACGCGGATCCAGCCCCGTGATCGGCTCGTCCACAATTAATATCTGGGGCATGGAGACGATGGCGCGGGCCAGCATCGCGCGGGCGAATTCGCCGCCCGACAGCGTTGTCGCGGGTTGATCGCGCAACTGTGCCAGATCGCACAATTCCAGCGCGCGCGTGATGGCGGGCGCGAAGCTTTGCGGCAATTCATCCACAGCCGGGAGTTTCGGCGTCAGCCCCAGCGCCACCAGACGCTCCACCGAAATCGGCCATTCCAGCCGCGGATTTTGCGGCAGGTAGGCGCGACGCGGGGCCAGTTGATCCAGCGAAATCCGGTTCAGGGCATGGGCGTCCAGCAGCAGCTTGCCGCTGTCGGGTTTGGAAAGCCCTGCCAGCGCAGACAACAGCGTGGACTTGCCCGCGCCATTGGGACCCAGCACGGCGATGAACTCTCCGGCATGCGCCTGCAGCGAGACATCGCGCAGGATGGCGCGGCCACCTTTGCTGAGGCTGACATGTTCGGCCACCAGCATGGTCATGGCGCGACTTTCCGGATGCGCACCACAAGCCAAAAGAAGAAGGGGGTGCCCAGCAGGCTGGTGAAAACGCCCAGCCGCAGTTCCGGATTGGTGTGCACCAGCCGCGCGGCAATGTCGGCGCACAGGAGCAGCACCGCACCCGCCAGCGCCGACGGCAACAGCACGCGGCGCGGCGCATAGCCGACCACAGGCCGCACCAGATGCGGCGCGACCAGCCCGATAAAGCCGATGGCGCCCACCACCGATGTCACCGCGCCCACCGACAAGGCCGTGCCCACCACCACCAGCACGGCCAGGCGGGTCAGATTGATGCCCAGGCTCTGCGCCTGTGCTTCGCCCAGGCTGAGCGCATCGAGCGCCCTGCCCGTCATCGCCAGCAACACGCCGCCCACACCCACAAACGGCAGCACCAGCAGAACCTGTGACCAGCTCTTGTCGGCCAGCGATCCCAGCAGCCAGGACATGATTTCATACGCCGCATAGGGATTGGGCGCGAAGTTCAGCGCCAGCGCGATCCCGGCCGCCGTCAGGCTGGACACGGCCGCGCCCGCCAGCACCAGCGCGACGGTGCCGCTGCGGCCCAGCGCGCAGGTCAGCGCGCAGGCGGCTGTCGCGCCCACCATGCCCATCAGCGGACCCGTGACCGGCGACAGCGCAGCCAGCCCGAAATAAATCGCGATCACCGCACCCAGCGCCGCGCCGCTCGACACACCCAGTAATGCTGGTTCGGCCAGCGGATTGCGCGTGAACCCTTGCAACACAGCGCCCGCCAATCCCAGCACCGCGCCCACCACCAGCGCCAGCACCGTGCGCGGCAAACGGATGTCGCGGATAATGGTGGCGGCCAGGCTGTCAGGATCGTTGAACATGTCCAGCAGCGCCGCGGGCGGCAGCCACACGCGCCCCGCCAGCAAGGATGCGGCGAAGGCCAGCACGCCCAGAAAGATCAATGAGAGGTTCAGCCGCGTCATGGCTTCACCGCCTTGAGCATGTCCGCCTGAAGCTGGCGGGTGATGCGCGCGGTTCTGGGAACGCCGCAGCCATAGAGCGAAGCATAAGAGATGCGCCGCCCGGCGTATCGCTTCACCAGCGCGGGATGATTGTCCTGCTGGCTGCGCAAGCTCATGCCGCGATAGGTATCGCCATAGACCAAAAGATCAGGCTGGGCGGCGATCAGCGTTTCGACGTCATAAAAACCCATCGCGCCCTTTTCGATGCTGACCGCGCCCGCCGCAGTCAGCATGGCGCCGAACAATCCGCCCGCGCCCGGCACATAGCCGCCATTGCCCCATTGCGCGACCCGCACTGGCCTGGCGGGCCGCCTGGCGGCGACAGCGGCAAGATCGGCGTCCATCTGCGCAATCAGCGCTTCGCCGCGCGCTTCTTCGCCCACTTCCTTCGCCACCATGCGGGTGACGGCGCGGATCTGGTCGAAATTTTCGGCCGGCGGCACTTCCACGATGCGCGCACCGGTTTTTGCCAGAAGCTGCCGCATGCCCGGCGCCATGAAGGGATCTGTGAGAATGAGATCAGGCTGCGTGGAAAGTATCTCTTCCGCCGAACCGTAATTGACGCGGGCCCTGGCGCCTTGCGGCCAGTGGCGCAGCGATGCCGGCTCCTGCGCCATGAACGTGACCGAAGCAATGCGCGCCGGCGGCACCAGATCGAGCAACAACTCGTCGGTGCAGACTTTGAGAGACATTATCCGCGACGCTTTGGGCTGCGCGGCCGCAGCCTGCCCCAACAGGAGCAGAACCGCAGCCGCGCAAATCCCATGCTTCATGAAGCGATCCTAGAGGTTCGCCTTGATGCCCGCAAAACCACCAATGCCGGGACGCAGGAAACCGTCCGGCGACTGGTAGGTGTTGTCGAAGGCATTCTCCAGCCGGCCGAAGACCGAGAAATTCTCGGTCAGGCGGTAGCTGGCGGCAAAGTCGGCGGTGAACTCGCCGCCTTTCTTGAAGCGCGGCACCGAAAAGTCGCGGTTGCCGTCCACATGCGGGCCGACATACAGCAGCGTCGCATCAAGCAGCAGTTCGCCGGTCGCCTGCCAGCCGGCATTCAGGCTGGCCTTGTGGCGCGGACGACGCAGCAGCGCCAAGTTCGTGCGGTCGTCGATCGCGTCGGTGTAGGTGTAATCGGCGCGCAGGTTCAGCGTGTCCAGCGCCTGCCAGGCGACGAAGCTTTCCACGCCTTGCGTCTTGGCGCGGCCGATATTGCCCAGCACAAAGCCGGGCGCCGGACCCGTCACGATCAGGTTCTCGATGTCGTTGTGAAACCAGGTCAGCCCACCGGTCAGCGCATCGCCCAACAGGCTCTGCTCCACGCCAACGTCGTAACCGAAGCTGGTCTCCGGCTTCAGCAGCGGATTGCCGCCGAAGGTGCCGAACAGTTGCTGCAGCGAGGGCGCCTTGAAGCCTGTGCCCAGGCTGGCCTTCAGCTTGGTGCCACTCTCTTCAATCACCCAGGCCGGGGCCAGACGCCAGGTCACTTCGTTGCCGAAACGGCTGTTGTCGTCATAGCGGATGCTGGCATTGGTGAAGATGCCATGGCCGAAATCCGACTGCAGCGCCGCATAACCCGCATTGGTGGTGATGCCGCGCGACAAGGTGGTGGGAAAGCCGAAGGACAGGCCCGGATGCAGCGCGTCGCGCGCCGTTTCCGCACCCAGCACCAGCGTCTGGCCATCCGTCACCGCGACATTGCCCTGCCAGTCGATCTTGATGCGGTCGCCAATGGCGCGGCTGTTGCCATTGTCAGGATCCTGGGTGGCGGTGATGGTGCTGCCATAGGCAAAGCCCAGCGTCTGGTCGATGCGGCCATCCCACAGCACCAGATGCGCGGTGGCGCGGGTCTGATAGCCGATGGACGCGATGCGTGTCTGGGTCGGCGACGGGAAGGATGCGAAGGTCAGAAAATTGAACGCGTCGCCGGTGACGCGGCCCAGCGTGTTGTAATAGCGCGCGACGATACCCAGATCGAAATTCTCGGCCACGTCATAGCCCAGCTTCGTGCCAATGGTCAGGTTGTCGTAATAGTCATCGTTGCGGCGCTGGCCCGGCGGGAGCAGGTTCAACGGCGTCACCGGCGTGGCGCCCGCGTGATTGTGCTGGACCGTGGCGGCGTAGCGCAGCTTGCCGTATGAGCCCGACATGCCCGCCGTCTGGTTGAAGGTATCAAACGAACCGGCTTCGGCGCTGGCGGTAAACTGGGCCGGGCCCTCGCCCGACTTGGTGATGATATTGATCACGCCGCCGATGCCGTCAGAACCATACAGCGCGCCCTGCGGGCCGCGCAGCACTTCGACCTGCGCGATATCGCCCGCCAGGAACTTGGAAATATCCGCCGCGCCGCTGGGGGTGGACGGATCGGCGATGTCGATGCCGTCCAGCAGTACCTTGACGTGATTGGAATTGGTGCCGCGCATGAACAGCGAGGTTTGTCCGCCCGCGCCGCCGGTCTGGGTGATCGAAAGGCCCGGCACCTGACGCAGCACATCGGGCAGCGAACGGTGCTGGCGCGCTTCGATCTTGCGCGCCGTGATCACCGTGACGCTGCTGGCGACCTGCTCCACCGGCGTGACGACACGGGTGGCGACGACGACAACGCGCTCATCGCGCGGCTGTGCATGGGCGGCAAACGCAAGAGCCGCAAGCGCGGCGGAGGTATAAAGAACGGACTTCAACATGAATCGTCTCCTGGCACAGGAGCCGTCAAGCGGTATTGAAAAGGGATTTTGGGTCCCGCACGACGACTCCAACTTCGTCGCCGCTGCGGTTCACCCCACTGCATCCCGCGCACCCCGGCCGGATACAAGACGACAGTGCGAGGCAGGTTTCCTGGCTTCCGGGTCGCTGCTTGGTCCACCTTCCCAAAATCGACTGAGATTTCAGTGGTTTTTTCGGACTTCGCTCGCCGGCTACAGTTGCGGGGGCAGCCGCGGTGTCAGACCGCGTTCCCTAACCTTGCACGTGAAGAGGCTTATCGGGCGAATGTGCTTTGTCGTCAAGTTCAGAGAGACGGCTGGTTCGGCGAGCGCTTCTTCCACCGGTAGAAATTCAGCGAATTCTTCCAGAAGAACTTTTCCGCCTCGGCGCGGGTGCGCGTGGCGAAATACTGACGCGCCAGCGTCACAATTTGCGCCGGGGTAGCGACGCCCCAGGTTTCAGGCCAGTTGGTGCCGAACACCACCCGGTCCTCGCCGAAACAGTCCATCAGTACGTCCAGCCGGTCTTTCACCTGCGCAAGGCCGCGCGCGGGAATGTCGCGGTTTTCCATGTCTGACAACTTGCCCCAGATTTGCGGGCGGCCACTGATCTCTTTCAGCACGGCCTTGTACGCCGCCTGCTCCGTGGCGGGCGGCAGGTAATGCATCATGTGATCGCACATGATCTTCAAGGTCGGGACACGATCGTTCAGCTTCACCATCGCCTGCAACAAAGCGAGATTGGGATTGGCGGTTTCCATCACCAGCCCGGCATCGGCGACGCGGCGAAGCCCGTCAATGAATTTGGGATCCTCGATCTGCGCCACCACATTGCGGCCCCAGATCAGGCCGCAGCGTATCCCCAAAAACATCGGATTCTTGCGGAAGCGGTCGAACAATTCGGCGAAGTCCGGCTTTTCCGGCTCCAGATTGCCGACAGTGCCAACATAGAGGGTGTCGGTTTCCATCTGTTCCAGAATCCATAAATTGTCTTCAACCCACGGGCTGGCCTCCAGCTCGATGGCGCCGACGATGTTCATTTTTTCCGCCAGCTTGCGATAGGTCGCTGGCAGCGCCACGCCGCCGGTTTCCTGTTCCCACACTTTGGAGCCCGCATAGGGCACGCCCTGCGGGCGGCGCTTGTCGAAGAAATGAATGTGGGTGTCGATGATCGGAATGTCGGCCAGCGATTGAGCGTCTGCCATGGTCGTTGTTGCCGCCAGCGCGGCACTCCCTGCAATGAAATGTCTACGTTGCATTGTTGAATCCATGTCCTACGGCAGGAAAACCATCACGGCCGGCGCGCCCACCGCCAGAAACTTGCCAGTAAATTTCGGCACGCCCCTGGGATCAAGCCGGAAAGTGGCGATGTTGTTGGCGCGCAAATTCAGCGAATAGAAAAGCTTGCCCGTCGGATCGATGGTCAGACTGCGCGGATGCTCGCCTTCGGTCGCGGTGGTTGCGATTTTGGCGGGAATATCACCAGCACCCACCGCAAAGGTGGCGATGGAGTTGTGCGTGCGATTGGCCGAATAAACATGCTTGCCGTCGGCGGAGACCAGCAGGCGCGATGCCGACGCACTGCCCCGATAGCCATCCGGCAGGACTGAAAGGCTGGGGCCCTTTGGCGTCAGCCTGCCGCCTGCGAAGTCATAGGTCGTCAGGCGGACATTGTATTCGCCGATCTGGTACAGCGTCTTGCCGTCGGGCGAGAAACCGAAATGGCGCGGCGCCGACCCGGCGAGCGCGTTGGTGACCGACACTTCGCTCAGCTTGCCGGTGTTGGTGTTGAGCTTCCAGACGAAAATCCTGTCGCGACCGGCATCGTCGCCCACCACATACTGGCCGGACGGATCGCTGGCGATCATGTGACCGCGCGTGTTGCGGCCAGTCTGGGCGCGTCCCTGCCCCGGCGGCGCATCCACCGCGCTGGCGGAGCTGGCCGGCCCAACCGGCTTCACCACATCGGTGGCCTCGCCCAGGCTGCCGTCCGCCTTGATCGGGATCACCGAAAAGCTTCCGCCGGCGTAGTTGGCGACCAGCGCGAACTTTCCCGAGGCATGGATGCTGATATAGCAGGGCATTGCGCCACCGGAATCCACGGTATTGAGTTTTCTCAGCGCACCACTTTTGGCATCCACCGCATAGGCCGTGACGGAACCGCTTTTGCCCGGGCCATGGATGTCGATTTCGTTGATCGCGTAGAGGAACCTGTTATCGGCCGACAGCACCAGCCAGGCCGGTGATCGGTCTTTGGCCGCCAGCTTGAGGCCGGACAGCGCGCCGGTGGCATCGTCGACATTCACCAGATAGATGCCTTCGCCACTGCCATGCGCATAAGCGCTTGGGTCCGCCAGATTGGGCGTGTAGGTGCCGATATAGGCGCGCGCCGCATGGGCGCTGCTGGCACTGGCCATCATGCCCGCCGCAACAGCAGCAAGGGTGGCGGCGCGAAGCAGAAGATTCATGTCACGTCTCCTCGCGCCACCGCGCTTTATCAGGGCAGGAACAACATCGCGGCGGGCGATCCGACGAACAGGAACTTGCCCGTAAACTTGGGCACGCCATTCGGCTGGATGCGGAAGGTGGCGATGTTGTCGGCCCGCTGGTTCAGCGAATAGAGGAATTTGCCCGCGGGATCGATGTGCAAGGTGCGCGGGGTGCTGCCTTCGGTATGAACGGTGCCCAGCTTAGTCACGCCGCCGCCTGCACCCACCGCGAAGGTGGCGATGGAGTCATGGGTGCGGTTGGCGGAATAGACGCGGCTGCCATCCTTCGACACCAACAGCTCCGAGGCCGAGCCGCTGCCCTGATAGCCGTCCG
This sequence comes from uncultured Alphaproteobacteria bacterium, assembly GCA_903837555.1. Classification (GTDB taxonomy): domain Bacteria; phylum Pseudomonadota; class Alphaproteobacteria; order Micropepsales; family Micropepsaceae; genus Rhizomicrobium. The sequence goes on along the minus strand of CAILUV010000085.1, from coordinate 36,012 downwards.
GCATCGCCGAGATGCTGGGCCCCTTCTGGGTCAGCTTGCCGTTCGCGAAACCATAGACATAGAGGTGAATGTTGTATTCGCCGATCTGGTAGAGCGTCTTGCCATCGGGCGAGAAGCCGAAATGGCGCGGCGCCGAACCGGGCGGCGTGTTGGTGACCGACACTTCGGTCAGCTTGCCGCTGCTTGTGTCCAGCTTCCAGACGAAGATCTTGTCGCGCCCGGCGTCGTCGCCGATCACATACTGGCCCGACGGATCGGCGGCGATCATGTGACCGCGGGTGATGCGGTTCTGCGACGGCGCGGATTGTCCGGGCGGCGCATCGGCGGCGGCGGCCGAATTGGTCGGGCCGCCCGGCTTGATCACATCGGTGGCCTCGCCCAGGGTGCCGTCAGCCTTGATGCGGATGATCGTGAAAGTGCCGCCGGTGTAATTGGCGACCATCACGAACTTGCCTGACGGATGCACGGCGATATAGCAGGGCACCGCGCCTTCCGAGCTGACGGTGTTCAGCGCCTTGAGCGCGCCGGTCGCCCGGTCGATGGCATAGGCGGTGACCGAGCCGCTCTTGGCCGGGCCGTAATTGCCGACTTCATTCACCGCATAGAGAAACTTGCCGTCCTTCGACATGGCCAGCCAGGAGGGCGACAGCGTCTTGGCCACCAGGCGCGGCTTGCTGGGCGCGCCGGTCGCGTCATCGACATCGACCAGATAGATGCCCTCGCCGCGATTGGCCGACGGCGCGCCGGACGCGTCCGGTGTATAGGTGCCGATATAGGCGCGCGCGGCATGGGCGCTGGTGGCGCTGGCGAGCAGCCCGGCGGTGAAAGCCGCAAGGGCCACGGTGCGAAGCAAGGTCATGCAGTCCTCCAAAGGAATTCTCGAAAATCGTGCCGGCTGGCGCCCGGATTCTTGTGTTTATGGCTTTGATTCCTAGCATGGGCCGAAAGCCGCCCCAACACTTGTGCAGCCGCAGCATTTTTCGGCTATGGTGCCGCCCATTCCAGACCCTAGGTGCGTGCCCGTGCTTCTGCTTATCGATAACTATGACAGCTTCACCTACAACCTCTTCCATTATCTGGGTGAGCTTGGCGCGGACGTTCGCGTGGTGCGCAATGACGAAATATCGGCGGCCGAAGCGCTGGGCATGAAGCCCGAAGGCATCGTGCTGTCGCCCGGCCCCTGCACGCCCAACGAGGCGGGCATCTGCATGGATGTCATCCGGCAGGCGAACGGCAATGTCCCCATCCTGGGCGTATGCCTTGGCCATCAGGCCATCGGCCAGGTCTATGGCGGCAATGTCGTGCGCGCGCCCGAACCGATGCATGGCAAGCTGTCGCGCATGCATCACACCGGCAAGAGCGTGTTCCGGGGTTTGAACAACGATTTCCTCGCCACCCGCTACCATTCGCTGACCATCGATCCGCCGTCGATGCCCAGCGTACTGGAAGTCACCGCCACCAGCGAGGATGGCGTGATCCAGGGGGTGATGCACAAGACCCAACCCGTGCATGGCGTGCAGTTTCATCCCGAAAGCATCGCGTCGGAAAACGGCCATGCGCTGCTGGGCAACTTCCTGACCATCGCCCGCGACTTCGCAAAAATTCCAGCATGAGCGTGACGTCTGCTTCCGCGCCGCTCAGCAGGGACGACACCACCGCGCTGTTCGACGACATCTTCACCGGCCAGCTTGGCCAGGACGAACTCATCGCCTATCTGTCGTCCACCGCCGACCGCAAGCCGACGGTGGACGAGCTGGTGGGCGCGGTCACCTCGATGCGCCGCCATATGCGTGCACTGAAAGCTCCTGCCAATGCCATCGACCTGTGCGGCACCGGCGGCGACGGTCTGGGCACGCTGAATATTTCCACCGCCGTGTCGTTCGTGGTCGCGGGTGCGGGCGTGCCGGTGGCCAAGCATGGCAACCGTTCCGCCTCCTCGCGCAGCGGCGCCGCCGACGTGCTGGAAGCGCTGGGCGTGAACATCACGCTGGCACCCGAAGCGGCGGAGAAAGTTCTGGGCGATGTCGGGCTGGTTTTCCTGTTCGCCCAGACCTATCACCCGGCGATGAAGCATGTGGGCGCGGCCAGAAAACAGATCGGCCGCCGCACCATCTTCAACCTGCTGGGGCCGCTGGCCTCGCCCGCGAAAGTCACGCGCCAGTTGGTCGGTGTCTTTTCAGCCGACTGGCTGCAGCCCTATGCCAACGCGCTCAACGCGCTGGGCAGCAGCCACGCCACCATCGTGCATGGCGCCGACGGGCTGGACGAAGTTTCCATCAGCGGCCCGACGCACACGACCATGCTGAAAGACGGCGCCATCACCAGCGGCGAACTGACGCCGGAACAGGCTGGTCTGAAGCGCTGGCCGCTGGCCGACATCCAAGGCGGCGACGCGGCCCATAACGCCGCCGCCATCACCCGGCTGTTCGAGGGCGAAACCGGGGCCTACCGCGACATCGTGCTGCTGAATACGGCTTGCGCCCTTATGGTGGCGGGCGCGGCAAACGATGTAAGCTCGGGTGTCACATTGGCGGCGCAGGCTCTGGACAGCGGCGCGGCCCGGACCAAACTGCAGGCACTGATCAAAGCTTCGAACGCATGAGCATTCTGGACAAAATCCTCGGCTATAAAAAAGAAGAGGTCGCCGCCGCCAAGACCAAGGCGAACACGGCCGACCTAGAAGCGCGCGCCCGCGACGTGGAAGCGCCGCGCGGTTTTCTGTCCGCGCTGGAGGACAAGAAGGCCGGCGGCGAATTCGGCCTGATTGCGGAAATCAAAAAGGCCAGCCCGTCCAAGGGGCTGATCCGCGCCGATTTCGACCCGCCCGCGCTGGCAACCGCCTATGAGGAAGGCGGCGCCGCCTGTCTGTCCGTGCTGACCGATACGCCGTCGTTCCAGGGCGCGCCGGAATATCTGGCCCAGGCCCGCGAAGCCACCCGCCTGCCGGTGCTGCGCAAGGACTTCATGATCGAACCCTATCAGGTGATCGAGGCCCGAAGCTGGGGCGCCGATTGCATCCTGATCATCATGGCGATGCTGAGTGACGACCAGGCCCGCGCGTTGCTGGACGAAGCGGCGCGCTGGGAGATGGACGCGCTGGTGGAAGTGCACGACGAAGCAGAACTGGACCGCGCCCTGGACCTGGATGCCGCGCTGATCGGCATCAACAACCGCAACCTCAAGACCTTTGTCACCGACATGGGCACCTCCACCCGGCTGGCGCACAAAATTCCGTCGGACATTCATGTCGTGTCGGAAAGCGGCATTTCCGCCCCCGCCGACCTGAAGCGGCTGGCCCAGCACAAGGTCACCACCGTGCTGGTGGGCGAAAGCCTGATGCGCCAGAAAGACGTGCGCGCCGCCACCGCCCTGCTGCTGGGCAACGGCTTCCGGTGATCGACAAGGCTCCGCCGGTTCGCCGTTCCGCCGGCATGCGCGGCACGCCGACCAATGAATCCCCCAAACAGGCGCCCGCGCCCCTGCCCGCGAAGCCGCGCGCGCAGGCCAGCGAACCGGCGCGCACCGTTGCCTCGCGCTTCGCCAAGCCAAAAGTGCTGATGGATGAAACCTCCGCCCCGAAACTGGCCAAGGGCGAAGCCATCCGCGCCCAGCGCGACGCCTTTCGCGCCTTCATGACCAAACATCATTTGCGTCCCACCGAATGGGCCCGCGCCGCAGGCGTAGCGCCGGGCGAGATATTGGGCTTTCTGACCGGCCAGTCGCGCAGCATCGCGCCCGCGACGCTGGAAAAGCTGGCAGCGGTTGCGAAAGCGTCGCCCGAAGACCTGCTGCGCTGAAACGAAAACGGCGGCCTGATGGACCGCCGCCTTCGTTACGCAACTCTAAACGACCTTAGAAGGTGATCCACACGCCGCCCCGGCCCCAATAGCCACGGCGGGCGGCACATCGCGCCAGCGATAACGGCGGTCATCGCGGGCATGCCAGCGCCAATTGTCGTCATAGACGCGCAGGCCCCAGGCGGGGCGATAGTCGTACCGCGCGTTGGTGCGCCAGCAATCGCCAAAGCGATTGCAAACGACCGCGGCCGACGCCGTTTGAGCCGTGGCGATCACCGCGCCGGCGGCGACCAGCGCGCTCAAAGCAAAGGTCTTCAGTTTCATTACGGGCTCCGTACGAAGGTTGATGCTGCCCTTCGCGCAAGGAAACGGAGGTCCCGGAATTGTGTTCCCGCGTTGACGCCGGGGGTGGAACTAAAGTAGAACGATTCGTCGTGTACCGGCTTTGTTCGCCGCCCCTCTGGGAGACTTTTTCATGCTGACCCGCAAGCAATATGAATTGCTGATGTTCATCCATGAACGGGTGCGCGAAAGCGGCGTGCCACCCTCCTTCGACGAGATGAAAGAGGCGCTGGACCTGAAATCCAAGTCCGGCATCCACCGCCTGATCACCGCGCTGGAAGAACGCGGCTTCCTGCGCCGCATGGAAAAGCGCGCCCGCGCCCTGGAAGTGCTCAAGCTGCCCGACAACATGGCCGAGACCGTGCGGCCCGCCACCACCCGCAGCCAGGTCCAGCGCAGTGCCGCCGGCCGCCATGGCCGCACCGATATCCGCATGGCCGACAGCCGCTCGACCGCCCCGCGCCGCAGTTATGGCGAAGGCGGCGAAGGCGCCATCAACGTGCCGCTGGTCGGCCGCATCGCGGCGGGCACGCCCATCGAAGCGCTGCAGAACAAGATGAACGACATTCCGGTGCCCGGCGGCATGCTGGGCAAGGGCAGCCATTACGCGCTGGAAGTGACCGGCGATTCCATGATCAACGCCGGCATCCTGGATGGCGACACCGTGATCATCCATGAATGCGACACCGCCAACACCGGCGAAATCATCGTCGCATTGGTCGATAACGAGGAAGCGACCCTCAAGCGCCTGCGCCGCCGCGGCGACTCCATCGCGCTGGAAGCAGCCAATCCGGCCTATGAAACGCGGCTCTACGGCTCAGACCGCGTCAAGGTGCAGGGCAAGCTGGTTGGATTGATCCGTCGCTACTGACGCCTAATGGGCGCATTAGGAATACTTACGATCCGTTGCGCAGTTTTACCCATCAGCTAGGCTGCCGATCTCAAAGTCCGGGGGCTGCCTATGAAAAGAGTCTTGATTGCCATTTTGCTGAGCGCCTTCGCATTGCCCGCACAAGGGAAAAGCTTAGATGACTTAGTATTTCTATGCGCCAGCCCGAAAGGGGTACGGCTCGCTGCTCCCGATTGGATCGCGGAACCGGATGCCATGTCTCAATTGGCATTCTTAGTTCATTACAAGGGTGATAAATCCACCTCCCAAATTGCGACACTACGTGGACAAGAAAGCGTCTTCGATGTTGCGGCGCTTGGAATGGAAATGAGAAGCGGCTTCTCGATCACATCTTTTGGAGAAGAATATATCGAGACGTACGTTTACTCAGCCGCTACTTCGGAACTTCTTTTCAGCAAAACGCGCGCTGGAAGCACAGCACTTCCAAATGCAATTTATTCCATGAAAGCTACCTGCAAACCTGCTGGCGACCTTGGCCGAAAGATATGGAGCAATAAAAGCTCCCGCTGAGTGCGCTCGCTCGCGCGATCAATGACGTATGGAATCGCCTACCGAATCTGCACACCGTGGCGGATCAAATAGTTGCGATACTTCAACCCATCAATGACGAAACTTAGAATAATTCGATGCCGGTCTGGTTCGACTTTTTTGCCGACACTAAGGTTCGGGATGGTCTGTAGGAAATTCCGGTTGGCTCCGGCGAAAATCGTGAGACCTCCTACACACCTGCGGTCTCGGGATATACCCGGCCAGCCAGCTGCGCCTCGCCCGAGCTCGGCGCGTTCGGCGCTCAGATCGGCCCACAGGGCCGATCAGCCCCGCAAGCGGGTCGCGCCTCACGCTTCAAAATAGGCGGAAATTGCCCCCACCGAACCCTATTTGATATATCCCCACTGCTACCCTAAAGCCTTTTCCCATGTCGCAAAAACCCGTCCTGCGTTTCGCCCCCTCGCCCACCGGCATGCTGCATATCGGCGGCGCCCGCACGGCCCTGTTCAACTGGCTCTATGCCCGCCACACCGGCGGCACCTTCCTGCTGCGGATCGAGGATACCGACCGCGAACGCTCCACCCCCGAAGCGGTGGACGCGATCCTGAACGGCATGAAATGGATGGGCCTGGACTGGGACGGCGACGCCGTTTTCCAGTTCGCCCGCGCGCCGCGCCACCGCGAAGTCGCCGAAAAGCTGCTGGCCGAGGGCAAGGCCTATCGCTGCTATGCCACCGCCGACGAACTCACCGCCATGCGCGAGGAACAGAAAGCCGCCGGCAAGCCCATGCGTTATGACGGTCGCTGGCGCGACCGCACGCCTACCGCCGAAGAAGCCGCCAAGCCCTCCGTCGTGCGCCTGAAGGCCCGGCAGGACGGCGAGACCATCGTGCAGGACAAGGTGCTGGGCGATGTGCGGTTCGAGAACAGCCAGCTTGACGACATGGTTCTGCTGCGCAGCGACGGCACCCCGACCTATATGCTGGCCGTGGTGGTGGACGATGCCGACATGGGCGTGACGCATGTCATTCGCGGCGCCGACCACCTGAACAATGCCGCCCGCCAGCTTCAACTGATCGAGGCGATGGGCGCGACCACTCCGGTCTATGGCCACTTGCCGCTGATCAACGGCCCCGACGGCGCCAAGCTTTCCAAGCGCCACGGCGCGCTAGCGGTCGAAGCGTACCGCGACATGGGTTACTTGCCCGAAACCATGCGCAACTATCTGCTGCGCCTGGGCTGGAGCCATGGCGATGACGAGATCATCCCGACCGAGCAGGCCATCGCATGGTTCAACCTGGAATCCATCGGCAAGAGCGCCGCGCGGATGGATTACAAGAAGCTCGACAATCTGAACGGCCATTACATCCGCGAAACCGCCAACGACGTGCTGGTGGCTGAGATCACCGCCTTCCTGGCCCGCGAAACCCCGCCGCGCATCCTGTCGCTGACCGCCCGCCAGCGGCTGGAAAGCGCCATGACCAGCTTGAAGGAACGGGCCAAGACGCTGGTCGAACTTGTTCAGGGGGCGGAATTTCTGTTCACGGACGGTCCGCGCACTTTGGATGCCCCCGCCGACAAGCTGCTGACGCCTGACGGCCGCGCCGCACTGGCGGGGGCCCTGCCCGCGCTGGAAGGCACCGACTGGACCGGACCTGCGCTGGAAGCCGCCGCCCGCACCCATGCGGAAAGCTCCGGCCTCAAACTGGGCCAGGTCGCCCAGCCCCTGCGCGCCGCGCTGACCGGAAAGGCGTCGTCCCCGCCGCTTTTCGAGATGTTGGCACTGTTAGGCCGGGAAGAATCCTTAGTCCGGCTAAGGGCTTACGCCGCTTAAGGAATTAGAGTGGTGCGGTGCCGCAAAAGGGGTGACGGATAGCGCAAAGCGTGGCTTTATTGCGGCGCAAGATAAACCCGACAAGCCGGGGCAAGGGGACAAGCATGAGAGAGAGCAAGATCAAGCCGGCGGGCAAGGCCAGCCTTAACTATGAAGGCAAGGATTTCGAGCTGCCGGTATTCGCCGGCACGCAGGGCCCCAACGTCGTCGACATCCGCAAGCTCTACGACCAGGCCGACATCTTCACCTACGATCCCGGCTTCACCTCGACCTCCTCGACCGAGTCCAACATCACCTTCATCGATGGCGACAAGGGCGTGCTGCAGTATCGCGGCTATGCCATTGGCGACTTGGCCGAACATTCCACCTTCCTGGAATGCTGCTACCTGCTGCTGTACGGAGAATTGCCGACCGCCGACCAGATGGCGAAGTTCGACAACTCCATCACCCGCCACACCATGGTGCATGAGCAGTTGGCCAGCTTCTTCCGCGGCTTCCGCCGCGACGCGCACCCCATGGCGATCATGTGCGGCGTGGTCGGCGCGCTGTCGGCCTTCTATCACGACAGCACCGACATCACCGATCCCAAGCAGCGCGAAGTCGCCAGCCACCGCCTGGTCGCCAAGCTGCCGACCATCGCGGCCATGGCGTACAAATATCACGTGGGCCAGCCCTTCGTGTATCCGCGCAACGAGCTGGGCTATACCGAAAACTTCCTGCGCATGTGCTTCTCGGTTCCGGCCGAGGATTATGTGGTGAACCCGGTTCTGGCCAAGGCGCTGGACACCATCTTCATCCTGCATGCCGATCACGAACAGAATGCCTCGACCTCGACCGTGCGCCTTGCCGGCTCGTCGGGCGCCAATCCGTTTGCCTGCATCGCGGCGGGCATCGCCTGCCTGTGGGGCCCTGCCCATGGCGGTGCCAACGAAGCAGCGCTGAAGATGCTGGAAGAGATCGGCTCCGTCGACCGCATTCCCGAATTCGTCGCCAAGGCGAAGGACAAGACCAGCGGCTTCCGCCTGATGGGCTTTGGCCACCGCGTCTACAAGAACTACGATCCGCGCGCCAAGGCGATGCAGATCCAGGCCCATGCCGTGCTGGACGAACTGGGCCTGCATGACGACCCGCTGCTGAAGGTGGCGATGGAGCTGGAAAAGGTCGCGCTCAGCGATCCCTATTTCATCGAAAAAAAGCTCTATCCCAACATCGACTTCTATTCGGGCATTACGCTGAAGGCGCTGGGCTTCCCCACGTCCATGTTCACCGTGCTGTTCGCCCTAGCCCGCACGGTGGGCTGGATCGCGCAGTGGAAGGAAATGCTGGAAGACCCGCACCAGAAGATCGGCCGTCCGCGCCAGATCTATACCGGCCCGACGGAACGCACCTACGTTCCGATGCCGAAGCGCAAGTAGTCAGCGTTTCTCGACGAAATCTAACAGTACCCGAGCCGCCCTCAAGGAGGGCGGCTCTTCTTTTTCGCCCAGCAGCCCGGCGAATTCGTTCATCGCCGCGACCTGCGCGCCGCGCGCCGCTTCATCGGCAAACAGATGCGCCACCGCGTCAGCCAGCGTTTGCGGCGAGGCCCGTTCCTGCAGAAACTCTGGAACCGCCTCGCGTTCCAGCAGGATATTGATCAACGTGAAGTGCTTCACCAGCATCATCCAGCGCGACAGGGCATAGGTGATGGCACCCAGCTTGTAGGCCACCACCATGGGTGTGCGTGACAGCGCCAGTTCCGCCGTCACCGTGCCGGACGCGGCCAGCGCGACGTCGGCGGCATTGAAGGCGGCGTATTTGTCGGCCTCGCCTTCCACAATATGCAGCGGCGTCGCCCAATCTTGCGTGGCGACACGAACCTTGGCGGCGACGTGCGGCACGGTCGGCAGCACCGTGACCAGCCCAGGGATGCGTTTGGCCAACAGGTCCACCGCATCCTTGAAGGCGGGCAGAATGAAGCGGATCTCGCTGGTGCGGCTGCCCGGCAGCAAGGCCAGCAACGGCGCGCCGGCGGCGATGCCAAGACGCGCGCGCAATACATCCCCGCCCACCATCCTGGCGGCACGTTCCACCACCGGATGGCCGACAAACACCGCCTTCAGGCCGTACTTCTCAAAGAACGGCACTTCAAACGGAAACAGCGCCAGCACCAAATCAAAGTACTGCGCCATGGCCTTGGCGCGGTAAGCACGGGAAGCCCAGACCTGGGGCGCGACATAGTCCCCGATCGGGATCGAAGGATCGCGCTTCCTGATCGCGCGGGCCACGCGGTGGGTGAAATCGGGACTGTCAATCACCACCACCGCATCGGGCTTTGTCTCTACCGCAAAATCCACCGCCTGTTTCACCCGGCGCAGAATGGCGGGAATGGCCGGCACTACTTCACTCAGGCCCATCACCGCAGTGGCATCCAGCGGAAACAGACTTTTGAGACCTTCGCGTTCCATCGCGATGCCCCCGACCCCGACAAAGCGGACGCGGTCCCCTGCCAAGGTTTTAAGGCCAGCCATCAGTTGCGCGCCCAGCGCGTCGCCCGACGGCTCGCCGCAGACCAGCATGATGGTGACGGATTTCACGGCTTGATGCCGACGACAAACAGACCCAGCCGGTCGGCTTCCGCCGCAATCCCCTGCCGGTCCAGCACAAGCGAACCGCCTGCCTGCAGCGCGATGCCGGCCAGATGCGCGGTCGCCGCGCCACGCAGCGTGGCGATGCCGACCACCGGCATGTCGGTGCGGCCATCCTGGGTGGGCTTGAGGCCCTTGACCAGCACGCCGCGCCGGTTGTTTTCGTTGCCGCGCAGGCTTTCGCGCAATTGCGGAATCCGCGCCAACATCGCGTCAGTGCCTTCGGCGGCTTCCACCGCCAGGGTCAGCCCGTCACACACCACCGCGCCCTGCCCCACATCCAGCGCGCCCAGCGCCTGCACGATCTTGAAGGCGGCCGCGATATCGGCGCGGTGTTCGTCCTTGGGCGACAGGCTTCCCAGCACGCCTTCGCCGCAAACCAGGCCCGGTGCGGCCTGCGCCACGCTGATGACCTTCAATCCTTCATCTTCAAAAAAACGCACCAGCACACGCAGCAGCGCATCGTCGCCCTGACGCGCCGCCGCGACGGCGCGGGGCAGCAGCAGCATGCCCTTGGTATCCAGCTTCATCTCGGAGAATTTCGGCCGGTCGACCTTGCCGCACAGCAGAACATCCGTCACGCCATGGCCGGACAGCGCCTTGAGGATACGCCCCGGCTCGCCCGGTGACAGGAATTCATGCGGGAACTGCGTTACCCAGTCCTCGGTGACGCTGCCGACCAGCGGCACCACGAACACGGTGCGGCCGCAGTCCCGCGCGCCTTGCGCCACCGCGCGCGGCAGATCGCCACCGCCCGCGATGATGCCCAGCGCATTCACGCCGCATCTCCGCCGCGACGCCGCGCCAGGCACAATTCCTGTTTGGCGTCGGCCAGGATGAAATCGGCAATTTCCGCCACTTCCGGCACGCCGGCGAACTTCGCTTTAGCTTCGCGCGCCCGGTCGGCAACACCGCCGCCGCTGCCATAAAACACGCTGCGAAAGGTGCTGCGCATGGCATTGATGGTATCTCGCGAAAGGCCCCGGCGCTTCAGCCCGATCAGGTTCAGCCCTGCCAGTTCGGCATGGTCGCCGAACGCCATGGCATAGGGAATGACGTCGCGGTTGACGCCGGTCAGGCCGCCCACCATGGCGCCCTTGCCAACGCGGCAGAACTGCTGCACTGCCGACAGGCCACCAAAGATCACGCCATCGCCGATAATTGAATGGCCACCCAGCGCCACCGAATTGGCGAAGGTGACATCATCGCCCACGACGCAGTCGTGCCCGACATGGCTTCCGGCCATGAAGAAACCGCGCGCGCCGACAGTGGTGACACCCTTGTCGCGCTTGCTGCCGACATTCATCGACACCATCTCGCGCAAGGTGCAGCCCGCACCGATCTCCAGCCGCCCGTCGGTGAAATCATTGCCGCGAATCTGGCTGTCGCCGCCCAGCGCCGCGCCCGGATAAACCGTGCAGCCTTCGCCGATATTCGTGAGGCCGCAAATGGAAACATGCGAGATCAGCCGCACGCCATCGCCCAGCGTCACGCGCGGGCCGACATGGCAGAAGGGTCCGATCTCAACGCCCGCGCCCAGTGTCGCGCCGTCTTCCACCACTGCCGTGGCGTGGATGGCCATCAGGCGGCCGCGCCGTCGGAAATCATGGCCGCAAACTCGGCCTCGGCGCACAGCGTGTCGCCGACAAAGGCCTCGCCGCGGAACTTCCACACGGGGCCCCGGCTGCGGATCAGGCTGACCTGCATGCGCAAAAGCTCCCCCGGCGATACCGGCTTGCGGAAGCGCGCATTTTCAATGCTCATGAAATAGACCACGCTGCTGGTCTTGCCGCCCAGCGTGTGCACCACCAGCGCGCCGGCCGTCTGGGCCATGGCCTCCACGATCAACACGCCCGGCATCACCGCGCGTTCCGGAAAGTGTCCCATGAAAAAGGGTTCGTTGATGCTGACCGCCTTGAAGCCCGTGGCGCTCTGGCCCGGAACGATGTCGGTGAGCTTTTCCACCAGCAGCATGGGCGGGCGATGCGGCAGCAGCTTTTTGATCTGCTCGACATCCAGAACAATATTGTCCGTCATTTTTCGTCCTGCGCGCGGCGTTTCGCCAGCCTTGTCACGGCGTGAATCTCCCGGGCCCATTCTCTTACAGGTTTCGCCGGAGCCCCGCCATAATCGACGCCGCCAGGCAAAAAGATGCTCGATCCGGTTCCGGCGCGCGCGCCAAGACGGGCCCCGGCCCCGACACGCGTGTGATCACCCAGGCCCACTTGCCCGGCCAGTATCACGCCGTCTTCCAGCACCACGCTGCCGGCAAGACCCGCCTGGCCCGCGATGATGCAATGACGCCCGATCTGACAATTGTGCGCGATTTGCACCAGGTTATCGATCTTGCTGCCTTCGCCGATCACGGTGTCGCCCAGCGCCCCGCGGTCGATGGTGGTGGCCGCGCCGATCTCGCAATCATCCTGGATGATGACGCGGCCCAGTTGCGGCATCTTGATGAAACCCTTGGCGCCCGGCGTGAAGCCAAAGCCCGGCTGGCCGATCTGCGCGCCCGGCAGGATCACCACCCGGTCGCCGACATAGGCATGGCTGATGGTCACATTGGCGCCGATTTCGCAGTTTCGTCCGATGGCAACACCCGGCCCGATCACCACGCCGGGCGCGATGCGGGTGCCGTCACCGATCTCTGCGCCTGAACCGATCACGGCACCCGGGGCGATCTGCACGTCCTTCCCCAATACCGCATCAGGCGCGATGGCGCCGGTCTGCGGCCAGATGGGCTGGGAATAATTGGGGTAGAACAGCCGCGCCACGGCGGCAAAGGCCACTTGCACCGAGGCGGCCTCGACCAGCGTCATGCCCGGCGGCGCGACTTTTTCCGCTTGGGCGGTGGCGCCTTGCGGGATGAGACATACGCCCGCGCCTGACGCGGCGAACGCGTCACGCAGCTTGCGGCTTCCGGTGAAAAAGGTGAGATGCGCCGGTGAGGCGCCGGCCAGATCGGCGAGGTCGAATACCGATTTGGCCGCGTCCGCGCCGGGGGGAACGGCGCAGCCGGTCTTTTCGCAAACCTGCGCCAGCGTGAACGGCCCGCGATTTTCGAAAAAACGGGGGTCGGCCATGCGGGGCTCTTACTGCCGGGGCGCTTGCGGCGGCGGCGGCGCGTTGAGGTCCACCTTGATGGTCGGCAGCTTCTGGTTCAGCCGGTCGATCACCTTCTGGGTGATGTCGAAGCTGTTGGCGGTGGCAAACACCACGGCCTGCTTGTCGACCACGATATTGGCGCCCTCTTCCTTGACGACTTCCTGCACGATGGGGCCCAGCGCCTGTTCCATCTGCTGGCGCGCCTGGAAGAAGCCGGCCTTGATCTGCTCGTCCTTCTTCTGGGCCGCGGCCTGCAGGCCGCGCTTCTTGGCTTCAATGCCCGCCATGCGCTTGGCCTTCGCGTCCGGCGACAGGATCGCGGTCTGCTGCACGGCCGTGCGCTCTTCTTCCTGGATGGAACGGCCCTGCGCGCTCAGGTCGGTCTGGGCCTGCTTGGCAATGGCCTGGACCTGACGGGCGACGTCCTGCCCGACCTTGGAGCCCTGCATGATGGCGACCTTGTCAATCACCACGAGTTTGGTGGGGGGCGTGGACTGCGCGAAGACCGGGGTGGCCAGGCTCGCGAGGCCCGCAAAAGCGAACGCGAAGGTTTTGGTCATGGTCAGTATCCTGTGGCAGTGCTGAAGTGGATGATCTGTGCTCTGTCGTATTCGGTCTTGGAGAGCGGCAGGCCGATATTGATCTGCACCGGGCCCACCGGCGAGCGCCACTGCACGCTCAGACCGGCGGTGGCGCGGAATGCGAGATTGTCCTTCACGCAGGAACCAACGCCGGAATACTGCGCGCCGGTACAGGTGCGGGTGAAGACGTTGTCGAGGCGGCCGATGGTGCCGAAGTCGGAGAACAGGCCGACCTGGATGCCATAGCTTTCCGGGATCAGCCCCGGCATGCGCGCTTCCAGGCTGCCGATGGCGTAGACGGTGCCACCCAGCGCGCCGGTGTTCTGCGGCGCGACGAGATCGCGCGCGCCCACGCCCGCCAGCGAGAAGCCGCGGAAGGTTTCGCCGCCCATGAAGTAGCGTTCGTTGAACGGCACCAGCGATCCGTCATAGCCGGTGATATAGCCGCCACGGCCCGACAGGCTGGTCACGACACTGCCGTCGAAAATCGCCTTGTAGGTAGAGAAGGTGCTGTTGGTGGACATGTACTTCAGGCTGCCGCCAAAGCCGGCAAAGCTCTGCGCGAAGGTGAAGGTGCCGCCGCTGGTGGGCTTACGCACATCGTCCAGGTCGTTATAGGAATAGGAGAATCCGATGATCGAGCCGCTGGCCGAACCCGCCGCCAACTGCACGTCCAGCGGCGCGCCCGCATAAGGCCGCACTTCTTCGATCTTGTAGGTGTAGCTGACGCCGACCGTGCTGTATTCGGAGATCGGAAAGCCCAGGCGCGCCACCGCGGCACTCACATCGCTCTGGAAGGTGGACTGCTCGTAATTGGTCTGCACCTGGTAGAGGTCAAAACCAACCGCCAGCTCGCGGTCCAGGAAGAAAGGCTCGGTAAAGCTGAACTGGGCAGACTTGGTGATGTAGGACGCCTGCAGGCTGATGCGCATATTCTGGCCGCGGCCGAACAGATTCTGTTCGGTGTAGCTGATTTCACCCAGCAGCGAGGTGTACGAGGAATAGCCCAAGCCGACCTGTAGCGAGCCGGTCGACTGTTCGGCAACCTGGACGTTCAGCGTGGTGCGGTCGGGCTGGCTGCCCGGCACGTTCTGGACGGTCACGTCCTTGAAAAAGCCCAGCGCGCGGATACGCGTGCGCGAACGGTCGATCAGCACGCGGTTGAAGGCGTCACCTTCCTGCAGGCGAAACTGGCGGCGGATCACCTTGTCGAGCGTGCGCGTGTTGCCCGCGATGTTGATCTTCTCGATATAGACGCGCGGACCCTGGGCGATCTCAAAGCCCAGATCGATGGTCCGTTCTTTTTCGTTGCGCTTGATGCGCGGATGAACTTCGGCAAAGGCATAGCCCTGCGTGCCGGCGGCATTGGTCAGGGCGTCGATAGCCTTCTGCACCACTTCCTGCGAGTAGATATCGCCCTCGTCGGCGTCGATCAGCGGCCTGAGGCTGGCACCGCTCAGTTCCTTGATCTTGGAATCGACGGTGATCTTGCCGAACTTGTAGCGGACACCCTCATCCACCGTGAAGTTGATATAGAAACTCTCGCGGTTGGGCGTCAGTTGCGCCACGGCGGTCACAACCTTGAAGTCGGCATAGCCACGCGTCACGTAATAGCGGCGCACGGATTCCTGGTCGAACTGCAAACGGTCAGGATCGTAATTGTCGTTGGTGGCAAAGAATTTCCACCAGCGGCTTTCCTCGGTCGCGATCTGGCCCTTCAGCGTGTCGTCGTCAAACACCTTGTTGCCGCTGAAATTGATGCGGCTGACGCCGGTGGTCGGACCATCGGCGATCGAGAAGATCAGGTCGACGCGGTTCTGCGGACGCGGGATGATCTGGGGATCGACTCGGGCGGCGAACTTGCCGTTGCGGCGGTACAGCTCGATGATGCGCTGCACGTCGGCCTGGATCTTGGTGCGGGTAAAGACGGCGCGCGGACGGATCTGGACTTCCTTGGTCAGGTCCTTGTCGCTGACCTTGGTATTACCTTCGAACACCACCTGGTTGACGATGGGGTTTTCGGTGACGCGGATGGTCAGCGTGCCGGTCGAACTCTCGAAGTTGGTCTTGACGTCGGAGAACAGGTTGGTGGCGGTCAGCGCCCGTAGCGCCTGGTCCACTTCGGCGGGCGTGTAATTGTCCCCTTCGTGCACCCCGACATAGGTCAGAACCGTGCCGGGTTCGACGCGCTGGGTGCCGCGCACCACGATATGCTGGATGAGGCGCGGCGGCGCGGCGACGGGGGCTGCGGTCGCTGCGGGATTGGCAGCGGCCTCGTTGCCGACCGCGGCGCCCTGCTTGTTCAGCTCCGCGGCGCGTTCGGCGGCGCCGGGACGAAGCTGGGCGACAGCCGGCAGCGACGCCAGCGCCAGGCAGAGGCCCGTGGTGGAGGTCGCGCGCAACAACCTGTTTTTGAGGCGCAAAATTCGCATCCCGGGTTCGGCCAACTCGTCGAAGGGGCGTCCGCGCGCGGAACGCCTGTGTTTTCAGAAAAGATTTAGCCGGACCAGGTCATTCCAGGTCGTCAGGAGCATCAGCCCCAGGACAAAAACCAGCCCCAGCCTAAATCCAACGTCCTGGGCCCGCTCACCGAGCGGGCGCCCCAAAACAGCTTCCACTGCATAGTACAGAAGATGCCCCCCGTCGAGGAGCGGAATCGGAAAAAGATTGATCAAACCAATACTTACAGAAAGTATAGCTACGAGATTCAGCAGCGGCAGGAAGCCGAAATCCGCCACCTGGCGGGTCATGTTGGCGATGCCCACAGGGCCCCGGAGCTGGTCTGTGCTGGCATTGCCGGTGATCATCTGGGAAACCCCGACAATCGTGCTGCGAACGATGTTCCAGGTCTCGGAACAGGCAGCCCTGAACGCCCCCACCGGGCCATACATCTCGCGGGTGACCGGCGCCTTGGGGTCCGGGCGCACCCCAATCACCATCTGGCTGGTGGGATTGCCCAGAACGTCGGTCGTGTTCATCAGCTTGGGGGTGACGTTCACGGTCAGGTCGCGGCCCTGCCGCAGCAAGCCGACCGCCAGCGTCTCACCGCCGCTGAGCGAAATGATCTGGGGCAGTTGCTGGAAGTCCGTGACCTTGGTCCGGTTGATGCTGGTGACCCGGTCGCCGGGCATGATTCCCGCCAGCGCCGCGGGGCTGCCCTTGGTCACCTGACCGATGACCGGCGCCATCACGCTATGGCCGGTGTACATGAACAGGCCGGTCAGAAGCACGATCGCCAGCGCGAAGTTGGCAAAGGGACCGGCGGCGGCCACTGCGGCGCGCTGGCCGACCGGCTTGTAGGTCAGGGTCTGCGCCTTTTCAGCCGCCGTCATCTGGCTGGCCGCGTCATTGTCAGGGCGCGAGGAGGCGTCGGCGTCGCCCGAGAACTTCACATACCCGCCGATCGGCAGCCAGCTCAGCTTCCAGCGCGTGCCGTGCTTGTCGTTCCAGCCGAAAATTTCCTTGCCGAAGCCGACTGAGAATACCAGCACCTTCACGCCGAAATAGCGCGCGGCCAGGAAATGGCCGAGCTCGTGGAAGAACACCACCAGAGTGATGACGAACAGGAAGGCCGGAAGCCCCATCGGGGTCCAGGCGATCAGACTTTGAATCGTGTCTAACATCTCAGGTTCCTACCCGCTGACAGATTTCTTCGGCCAGAACGCGCGCGCGCGCATCCATGCCCAGCACGGTTTCCAGATCGCCGGCCATGCCGTTGCTGCCGCAATCGCTGTCCAGCGCGGCGGCCACCACGCGTGGAATGTCGAGAAAGCCGATGCGCCGGTCCAAAAAGGCCTGCACCGCGATTTCGTTGGCGGCGTTCAACACCGTGGGCGCAAGCCCGCCGGACCGCATCGTGCCGATGGCCAGATTGAGCGCGGGAAAGCGCTCATGCGCCGGCGGGTGGAACACCAGACTGCCCAGCGCCGCCAGGTCGAGACGGCGCGAGGGCGACGGAATGCGGCGCGGCCAGCCCAGCGCATGCGCGATGGGCGTGCGCATGTCGGGCGCCGACAGGTGCGCCATGGTGGTACCGTCTTCATAAGAAACCAGGCAGTGCACGATGGATTGGGGATGCACCACCACGCCCAGTTTTTCGGGCGGCAGGGCGAAGAGAAAATGGGCCTCGATCAGCTCCAGCCCCTTGTTCATCAGGGTGGCGCTATCGAGCGATATCTTGTGGCCCATCGCCCAGTTGGGATGGGCGACCGCCTCTTCGACCGTCGCGGCGCGCATGCGTTCCAGCGACCATTCACGGAAAGGTCCGCCCGACGCGGTGATCGTCACCAGATCGGCTTCGGACGCGTCCCCCGAGCCCAGCACCTGGAAGATGGCGTTATGCTCGCTGTCCACGGGCAGAACCTGCGCCCCGGATTTTTCCATCGCATCGCGGAACACCGCGCCCGCCGCAACAACGCATTCCTTGTTGGCCAGCGCGACGACAACACCGCGGCGGATCGCGGCCAGCGCCGGTTCGATCGCCGCCGCGCCCATGATCGCCACCATCACGAAATCGGACGGACGCGCCGCCGCGTCAATCACCGCCTGGCGGCCGGCGGCCACTTCAATGCCGGTTCCGGCCAGACCGGCTTTCAGTTCGCCGAACAATTGTTCGTTGCCGATCACCGCCAGCTTGGGCTTTACCGCCTTCGCCTGCTCGATCAGCACTTTGACATTCTCGCCCGCCGTCAGCGCGGCGATCGGCAGCGCATCGGCGCCATGCAGCTTTCGGACATGGGCGATGACATCCAGCGTGTTGACGCCGATGGAGCCGGTGGAGCCCAGCACCGTGACGCTGCGCGCCAGCACCTCGTCCATCGGGGGCAGTTCGTCGAAAACCTTGGTCGCGGCAATGGCCTTCAAGACTGGCCTCCGAAAAGCGGATTGAACCCGGCACCGAACACCAGCACCGCCAGCACAATGGCGGCGGCGAAGGTGGAATCCAGCCGGTCAAGAACGCCGCCATGGCCCGGAATCATGCCGCCGGAATCCTTGGTGCCGAAGCGGCGCTTGACCATGGATTCCAGCAGATCACCGGCATGGGCGACGAAGCTGAAGAAAAATGCATAGAGCGCGCCGAGGGTGACATCGAAGCCCAGCACGGCGATGAAAAACGCGAACACCAGCGCGCCGCTGAGGCTGCCGCCGATGGTGCCGGCCCAAGTCTTGCCCGGCGAGAGTTTGGGAGCAATGCGCGGGCCGCCGATCAGCTTGCCGAACACCAGCGCGCCGGTATCGGTCGCCCAGACGACCACAAACATGCCCAGCACGATGAGCGCGCCCGAAGGCGCACCGCGCAGCGCCACCAGCGCCAGCGCGGGCACACCGATATAAAGAACCCCGGCGGCATGCCAGGACGGATTGTCATTGCGCACCCGCGCGTAAGCGAAAGACGCCGCCGCGCCGGCGATAACCGCGCCGAACGCATAAAGCGCCATATCTTCCAGCATCAGCAGCACCGCCAGCGCGATGGTGACGCCGCTGATGATGGTCTGAACATGCACCGGGCGCTGCTCGGCGGCTTCGCGCATCGCCGGGGAGCGCACCATGCGGTGCCATTCGCGCGCCGCGAACAGCACCAGCAGAACCACCAGGCCTGCAAACCATTCGGCGCTGTAGAGCAGGATCGCCATGGCGGTGATCGCCATGAAGCTGCCGAACAGCACGCGCAGAACGCCTTCGCTGGCGCCGCGCTCCACCGGGCGGGAATGAGGCTGACTCATGGTCACGCCACGGCTTCCGAATCCAGCGCGCCGAAGCGGCGCTCGCGCCCGCCGAACTGCGCCAGGGCGCTTTCCAGCGCCGCGCGGTCGAAATCCGGCCAAAGCG
This sequence comes from uncultured Alphaproteobacteria bacterium, assembly GCA_903837555.1. Lineage (GTDB taxonomy): Bacteria > Pseudomonadota > Alphaproteobacteria > Micropepsales > Micropepsaceae > Rhizomicrobium. The sequence continues at coordinate 16,498 of CAILUV010000085.1, read as the reverse complement.
TGTCCAGGAACAGCAGCTCGGCATAGGCCGACTGCCACAGCAGGAAGTTGGACAAACGATGCTCGCCGCTGGTGCGAATAACCAGGTCCGGTGACGGCAGCGCGCTGGTGAACAGGCGGCTGGCGAACAGTTCGGGCGTGATGGTCTCGGGATCCAGCCGGCCGTCGGCGGCGGCGCGGGCCAGCTCGCGGGTGGCGGCGACGATCTCTTCCTGGCCGCCATAGTCGAAGGCGAAGGTCAGGTTCATGCCGGTATTGTTGATGGTGCGCTTTTCCGACTCTTCGATCATCTGCTGGATGTCGTTGGCCACGCGCCCGCGATGGCCGATGATCCGCATACGGATGTTCCGGTCGACCAGCTCGTCCATGTCGCTGCGGAAATAGGCGCGGAACAGCCCCATCAGCGCGCCGACTTCGGTCTTGGGGCGCTTCCAGTTCTCGGATGAGAAAGCGAACAGCGTCAGGTTTTGCAGGCCGATATCGCAGGCGGCGCGCACGGTTTCGCGCACCGCGCCCATGCCGGCATAATGGCCTGCCTCGCGCGGCAGCAGACGCTTGCGCGCCCAGCGGCCATTGCCGTCCATGATGATGGCGACATGGCTGGGAAGGTGGGGGCCGGTCTTGTCTTCCAATGCCATCAGACCTGCATGATTTCCTGCTCCTTGGCATGGAGCGCGGCATCGATATCCTTGATGTGGGCGTCGGTCAGCTTCTGCAGCTCTTCGCCCTTGGTGTGCTGATCGTCTTCGCCGATCTTGCCATCTTTCTGCAGGCGCTTGAGCAGGTCCATGCCATCGCGGCGCACATTGCGCACGGCGACGCGGGCGGCTTCGGCATACTTGGCGCCTAGCTTGGAAAGCTCCTTGCGGCGCTCCTCGTTCAGTTCGGGCAGTGGAATGCGCAGCAACTGGCCGTCCATCTGCGGGTTCAGACCCATGCCGGCGTCGCGGATCGCCTTGTCGACGGCCTTGGCCAGGCCCTTGTCCCAGACCTGTACCGTGATCATGCGGGCTTCGGGGGTCGAAATCGTGCCGACCTGGTTGATCGGCACGGTGTTGCCATAGGCCTCGACCTTGACCGGATCGAGCAGCGCGGCGCTGGCACGCCCGGTACGCAGGCCGCCCAGCTCGGTTTTGAGGGTGGAGACCGCCCCGTTCATGCGGCGGTCCAGTTCGTCCTTACTATAGGCCTCGGCCATGTCACCTTCGCTCCAACGCACCCCGGTGAGAGACTACCCTTAAACCGGGGCGCCGCTTCACTTTTCTTCGATAATGGTTGCCCGGCCACGGCCCTGAAGGACCTCCGCCAGCGCGCCCGGCTCGGCCAGGGAAAACACCAGGATCGGGATGCGATTTTCCCGCGACAGGGAAATGGCCGCCGCATCCATTACCTGAAGATTCTGGGCTAACACCTCGTGATAGCTTAGAGAATCGTAGCGCTTGGCGTCCGGAACCTTTTTGGGGTCGGCGCTGTAAACACCATCAACCTGGGTAGCCTTGAGCATGGCGTCGCAGGCCATCTCGGCGGCGCGCAGGGCGGCCGCCGTGTCAGTAGTGAAGAAGGGGTTGCCGGTCCCGGCGGCGAAGATCACCACCCGTCCCTTTTCCATGTGCCGGATGGCCCGGCGCCGGACATAGGGTTCGCAGACATTGTTCATGGCGATGGCCGACTGGACGCGCGACGACACCCCCGTCCGCTCCAGACCCGCCTGCATCGCCAGCGCGTTCATCACTGTGGCCAGCATGCCCATGTAATCGGCGGTCGCCCGATCGATGCCCTTGGCCGAACCGGCCAAGCCGCGAAAGATATTGCCGCCGCCCACCACCATGCAGATTTCGCTGCCGGCTTCGACAGCCTGCTTCACGTCACGGGCGATGCGGTCGATGGTCTCGACGTCGATGCCGAACTGGCCCGCGCCCATCAACGCCTCGCCGGAGACCTTGAGCAGGACGCGGCGGTACTTTGGCGCTGTGGGCATGGCCAATCTTTCTCTGAAGAGACCTGTCGGTTAGCGGGTGCCTGCCATCTGGGCAACTTCGTCGGCGAAGTCGGATTCGACCTTCTCGATGCCCTCGCCCACCTTGAAGCGGACAAAGCCTTCGATCTCGACCGGCGCGCCCACATCCTTGGCGGCGTTCTCGATCAGCTTGGCAATCGGTGTCTCGCCGTCCAGCATGTAGACCTGCTGCATCAGCACCACTTCCTCGTAGTACTTGCGCATGCGGCCTTCCATCATCTTTTCGACGACGGCTTCCGGCTTGCCGGACTGCAGGGCGATGTCCTTCTGGACGTTGTATTCGCGTTCGACCAGCGCCTTGTCGAGGTGATCCTTGGTCAGAGCCAGCGGCGCGGCGGCGGCGACATGCATGGCGAGCTGCTTGGCCAGGGCCGACAGCTTGTCCTTGTCGCCGGCGGACTTCAGGCCGACCAGCACGCCGATATTGCCCAGTTCGGGCGACGCGGCATTGTGCACATAGGCAGCGACGACGCCCGGATTGACGCTGAGCGCGGCGGCGCGGCGCACGGTCATGTTTTCGCCGATCTTGGCGACCAGCTCGGTCAGCGTCTGCTGCACGTTGGACGAGCCCATCGGCGCGGCCAGCAGCTTTTCCAAATCGCCGCCCGTCTGGAGGGCGAGTTTGGACGCGTCCTTCACGAAGGTCTTGAACTCTTCGTTCTTGGCGACGAAGTCGGTTTCGGCGTTCACTTCCAGCAGAACGCCGGTGCTGGCGTCGACGGCGACACCCACAAGACCTTCGGCGGCGGCGCGGCCGGACTTCTTGGCGGCCTTGGAAATGCCCTTCTTGCGCAGCCAGTCGATGGCCGCTTCCATGTCGCCGTTATTTTCCGTCAGCGCGTTCTTGCAGTCCATCATGCCAGCGCCGGTCTTGTCGCGCAGGTCCTTCACCATGCCAGCGGTGATGTTCGACATACTCGTCTCCATTCTTCGCCCGCGCGCGCCGCCCTCTTCAGGAAAGGGGCCTCGCGCGGGTTCGATGATTTGAAAAATTAAGCGGTCGCTTCGACCGGCTGGGGGCCGGTGTCTTCGATCTCTTCGGCCGCGCCCAGGTCGACGCCGGCGTCGGTCTGGCTCTGGCCCAGGCCGTCGATCACCGCGCGCGCGGCCAGGTCGCAATACATAGCGATGGCGCGGGCGGCGTCGTCATTGCCGGGGATCGGATAGGCGATGCCATCCGGATCGCAGTTGGAGTCCAGGATCGCCGTGACTGGGATGCCCAGCTTGCGGGCTTCGGCAATGGCGATGGATTCCTTGTTGGTGTCGATGACGAACAGCATGTTGGGCAGGCCGCCCATTTCCTTGATGCCGCCGAGGCTGCGTTCCAGCTTGTCCTGCTCGCGCAGCAGACCCAGCAATTCCTTCTTGGTCAGGCCCGACTGTTCGGCGGTCGACAGCGTTTCTTCGATCGAACGCAGGCGGCGGATCGAATGGCTGATGGTCTGCCAGTTGGTGAGCGTGCCGCCCAGCCAGCGATGGTTCACATAATACTGGGCGCAGCGCTTGGCGGCCCCGGCAATCGGATCCGACGCCTGGCGCTTGGTGCCCACGAACAGGATGCGACCGCCACCGGCAGCAACTTCGCGCAGGGCGACGAGCGCCTGGTGCAGCAACGGCACCGACTGGGTCAGGTCGAGAATATGGATGTCGTTGCGCTGGCCATAGATGAAGGGGGCCATCTTCGGATTCCAGCGCTGCTGGCGGTGGCCGAAGTGAGCACCCGCTTCGAGCAGCTGGCGCATGGAAAATTCTGGCAAAGCCATTGATCAGTCTCCTTTACCGGTTGGCCAGATGCGCGGGTTATCCCCTTTCAGGAGACACCGGACGGCGACGACGGAACACCCGCCGAAAGCCACCCGCGCATGCGAGATGGCGGGCTTATACGGGCTGAATCCCCCACAGGCAAGGCGGAAAACCGGCACTTTACCTTTCCGAAGGCGGCCATGGGCTACAACGCCCGGGAACCTATCAGGCTCAGAATGTCCCGGTTTTCTGCCCTTTTCGCGTCTGATGGTGCCATTTCCCGGGGAAACTGGCTGACGCAGGAGCGTATCCGGCGCATTGCGGTGTGCCTTGCCGTGGCCTTCGCCGTTCTGGCTGCCGCGGACTTCTGGTACCAGACCCGCCAGGGTCAGCCGGCCGGGCGGGACTTCATCAATTACTGGTCGGGCGCCCAGCTCGCGGTGCAGGACAGGGTCGGCCAGGTCTACGACTTCAAGGCCTTCATGGACTTCGAGCGCACCGTCGCGCCGGACACCTCGTGGCGCTGGTATTCCTATCCGCCCGTCACCCTGCTGCTGAGCCTGCCGCTGGGATTTGTCGGCTTCGGCCTCGGTCTGGCGCTGTGGCTTGCGGCCAGCTTCGCGCTTTGCGCTGCGCTGCTGGCGCAATCGATCGGCTGGCGCTGGGCCCTGCTGGCGACCTTCGCCGCACCCGCCATCCTGTGGAACACGCTCTCGGGCCAGAACGGCGCTTTCAGTGCGGCGCTGATGGCGGGCGGACTCATGTTGCTGGCGCGTCGTCCATGGCTGGCAGGCGCGCTTTTCGGCGCGCTCTGTTTCAAGCCGCATTTGATAGTGCTCGTTCCGCTGGCACTGCTGGCGGGTGGGCAGTATCGCGCCCTCGCCGGTTCGATCATCTCCGCCACGCTGCTGTGCCTGGTGAGCTATGCGCTGTTCGGCGCGCAGCCTTGGACCGGCTTCGTGCAGAACTCGCCGCTCAATGTGGAAATCCTCGAACACGCTGCCGGAGTGTGGCCGCGCATGCCCACTATTTTTGCCGCGGTCCGTTACATGGGTGGCGGCGTTCCGGTCGCCTATGGAATGCATATTCTTGGCGCACTGGCGGCACTGGGGATCCTGATCCAGGTCTGGCGCAGCCCTGCTCCGCTGCCCGTGAAAGGCGCGGCGCTGATCCTGGCGACGTTTCTCGTCACGCCCTATGCCTGGGATTATGACCTGGTGGCGGTCGTGTTCGCTGTGGCCTGGTTGGTGCGCGAAGGCGTCACATCCGGTTTCCGGCCATTCGAGAAAAATGCGCTGGCGTTGGCGCTGGCCCAACCGTTGCTGGTGATGCCGTTCATGACATTGCTGCACATCCAGCCCGGCTTTGCGCTTTTGTGGCCCGCCCTGATCGTCACCTGGCGGCGCGCCTGTCAGGCGCAGCCCGTCGCGCAGAGCGCGCCTATCTTGCCGGAGCCGACGTCGGCGCGCGGCTAGCACCCGGCAGTTTCAACAGCGCCAGGATGACGCCCAACAACACCAACGGCGTGATCAGTCCCAGCGGCATCGCCCTGGGCGGATTGTAGAGCGCCGCCGTCCAGGCCAGCAGCGGCAGCATCACGAAAAGGGGACGCGCGCCTTGCGGCATGTCCCACACCAGTTTCAGGGCCGCGAGCCCCAGCAAGACCAGGTCGTAGTTCGACAGATGCGGCGAAGCCAGCAGCGCCGCGCAGCCCAGGATCGCGATGCGCTGGGGATGACCAGACCGGAACACGTGCCAGACCAACCCCGCGCACCCCAGTATCGCGACACCTTGCGCCGCATTCGCCAGCCATCGCGGCGCGCCAAGCAACGTCATGCAGGTTGAGACGCTCTCATCCCACATGTTTCCCCATTCGGTGGCGTTCATGCCCGCAACCTCCTGGGGATGGAGGTAAACATTGATCCAGTCCCACCACAGGCTGACGCCAAACAGCGCCGCGCTGGCCAGCGTAAACAGGATCGCACTGGCGGACATGGCCGCAAAGGCGCGGACCTGTCCCGATGCGATCAAGGCAAGCGGCAGCAGCGGAAAATATTGAGGCTTGAAGATCATCAGCCCCAGTAGCGCGCCGCCCAGCAACGGCTTGCGGTCCACAAGCGCCATGCCGCCCAGAACCAGCGCCGCCACAAGCACGGCGTTGGAGCCTGCCACGACATTGTTGGAAGCGGCCGGGCACAACAGCGCCCCGGCAAGAAAGAACAGATAGGATTTGTCCGGCGCCCATTTGCGCAAGGCCAGCGCCAGCGCCGCGAACTGCGCCAACTGGCTCAGCAGCAACGACCATCCCACGCTCAGTTTCGCGAACGGCGCGATCAGCAAAAGATAGACGGGCGGATAGGGAAAGAGCGGCGCGGGCAGCGGTCCCGACAGCCAGTGCGCGAACTGGCTGTTCGTGGTCTGGGTGATCCAAAGCTGATTGTAGATGTGGCCAAGGTCGCCGGTGAAAATCGCGCGGCCCGCGGTCATGAAGATGACCCAGTCCGCGCCCAATGCATTGAAATGGGGCCCAATCGCCCCGTCATGGCCTGTGCCGGTGGCGATCACCAGCGCCCAGCCGTAAGCGGCGAACGCGATGGCGGCCAGGCCCAGCGGCCAATGCCGTTTCAGGACGAGCGGAATCATATCCATCGTCCGACTATGCGGCCAAAAGCGTTTGAGTTACACAGCGCGACATGAAAAGCCCGATACGTCCCGTTATTGCGCAACTCAAGCCCAGCGGCATCAGCCAGGTCACGGCCCTGGGGCTGGGCAATCCGGATGTGCTGCCGCTGTGGTTCGGAGAAACCGATCTGGTCACGCCGCCTTTTATCCGCAAGGCAGCGGCGCAGGCGCTGGAAGATGGACGCACATTCTATACCAATGCGCGCGGCATCACGCCGTTGCGCGAAGCGATCAGCGCATTCCACAAACGCACCATTGGCGCCGACATTCCGATCGAGCGGATCACCATCCCCGGCGCCGCGATGCTGGCCGCCGTCACCGCGCTGCAGATGGTGTGCGAGACGGGCGACAATATCGTGGTGGTGTCGCCGATCTGGCCCAACATTTTCCAGGCCGCCAAGGTGGTGGGCGCGGAGCCGCGATTGGTGCGGCTGGAAGAAGACTGGAATGCGGGCCGCTGGCGGCTGGACATGGACAAGCTGTTCGACGCCTGCGACGAACGCACCAAGGCGCTGTTCCTCGCCTCGCCCGGCAACCCCACCGGCTGGATGCTGACGGCGGACGAACAGAAGATCATTCTGGATTTCTGCCGCCAGCGCGGCATCGCCATTCTGGCCGACGAGGTCTACGGCACACTGGTATTCGACGGCAGCGCGCATGCGCCATCTTTCCTGTCCATCGCCGACGAAAACGATGCGGTGTTCGGCATCAACAGCTTTTCCAAGCCCTGGGCGATGACCGGCTGGCGGGTGGGCTGGCTGGTGCATCCCAAGAGCGTCGAGAACGCCGCTGCTGCCATGGCCCAGTGCAACAACACGGGCTCGACGCACTTTGCCCAGTATGGCGCGCTGGCCGCGCTGTCGCCGGAAGGCGAAGCGTTCCGCGCCAGCCTGCTGGAACGCTGCCGCGCCGGGCGCGATGTGGTGGAAAAGTGGATCGGGCGGCAGAACCGCGTGCGCTGGATGAAACCGGACGGCGCCTTTTACGGCTTCCTGCATGTCGACGGCCTGAAAGACAGTCTGGGCTTCTGCCAGCGCACCGTGCTGGACGATCATGTCGGCGTGTCGCCGGGCTGGGCCTTCAGCCTGGGCGATCCGCGCGACGACTCTTACCTGCGCATCTGCTTCGCGCAGGATGCCGCAAGGCTGGAACAGGCGCTGACCCGCCTCGAAGGCGCAATCCGCAAGCTCTAAACCGCTTCGACGGAGGCGATGCCGGGCAGCGCCGCGATGCGGTTGCGCAAGGTGGCATTCACCGCGATGCGCTTTTTCAGCTCGATCTCGACTTCCTCGCCCGCACTGCCCGGCACCACGATGTTCACGAGGCCCTTGCCGACCTGCGACAGCTCCGCCGACAGCGCGGCCAGCGATGAGGCGTCCGACAGGCGGATCACCATGCCCTCGCCCGCCTGCGCCGCAGCCTGATCCAGGTCGAGGATGGAAGCCGCGCGCAGCTTGAGTTCGTCGCCATCCCATTCGGCGGACGCCGTGATGATCAGCGATTTGCCTGCTTCCAGCAGAAGGCGGCTGGCCGCCAGCACTTCGGGGAACAGCATGATTTCAAACATGCCCGTGGGATCTGAGAAAGACACAAAGGCATACATCTGGTCGTTGCGACCGCGCCGCTCCGATTTCTTGATCAGGGTGCCGGCGATCTTGGCCTTGAAGCCGGCACGGCGACGGTCTTCCAGCAGCGCGGCATAGGTCGAGGCGCCCAACCGCTTCAGCGCTGGACCATACGAATCCAGCGGATGGCCCGACAGATAGAAGCCCATGGCGGAGAATTCCTCGCCCAGCCGCTCATGCACCGGCCAGTCGGGAATGTTCGACAGCCGCAACTCTTCCGCCGGGCTGTCGCCGCCACCGAACAGCGATACTTGCCCGCTTTCACGTTCGCGCTGCGCCGCCTGCGCGCCGCCCAGGATGCGGTCGGAATTTTCCACCAACTGGCGGCGGTTGGGGTTGAGACTGTCGAAGGCGCCGGCGCGCACCAGATTTTCGAAGGCCCGCTTGTTGACCAGCCGCGGATCGACACGGCGCGAAAAATCAGACAGCGATTTGAACTTGCCGCCGTCCTTTCGCATCTCGACCACATGGTCCATGGCCTGCTTGCCGACACCCTTCACGGCCGCCAGCGCGTAGAACACCGTGTTGGCTTGCGCATCGCAGGTGAACACCGCTTCGCTGACATTGATGTCGGGCGGCGCCACTTTCACGCCAAGCCGCTGGGCTTCCTGGCGGAAAATGTTAAGGCGGTCGGTGTTGCCGATATCCAGCGTCATCGAGGCAGCGAGGAATTCGACCGGATAGTTCGCCTTCAGATAGGCGGTCTGATAGGCGACCTGCGCATAGGCGGCCGCATGGCCCTTGTTGAAGCCGTAACCGGCGAATTTTTCGGCCTGTTCGAAAATCATTTCGGCCACGTTGCGGGCGATCTTGCGTTCTTCCGCGCCCTTCATGAATTTCTGGCGCTGCGGGATCATTTCCGCCGGAATCTTCTTGCCCATGGCGCGGCGCAGGATATCGGCCTCGCCCATCGTGTAACCGGCCAACTCGCGGGCGATGCGCATGACATCGTCCTGATAGGTCATCACACCGTAGGTTTCCTTGAGGATCGGCTCCAGCGCGGGATGAAGATATTCCACCGGCTCCTTGCCGTTCTTGCGCGCGATGTAAGTCGGGATCGAATCCATCGGGCCCGGGCGATACAGCGCCACAAGCGCCACCAGATCGTTGATGTGATCGGGCTTCATCTTGCGCAGCAGGTCGCGCATGCCCGCGCCTTCAAGCTGGAATACGCCGACGCTGTCGCCATGGGCCAGCATTTCGAAAGTGCCCGCATCGACAAAGTCGATGGTCTGGGTGTGCAGATCGACACCCCGCTTTTTCAACAACTCTTCGGCCTTGGCGATGACGGTCAGGGTTTTCAGGCCCAGAAAGTCGAACTTCACCAGCCCGGCTTTTTCCGCATCCTCATAGTCGAATTGCGTCACCGGCATGTCGGAGCGCGGATCGCGGTACAGCGGCAGAATTTCATCCAGCGGCCGATCGCCGATCACCACACCCGCCGGATGGGTGGAGGCATGACGATAAAGACCCTCAATCCGCTCGGTGATCTGGAACAGGCGTTGGGCGAGAGGCTCCTGCTCGGCAATCTGCTGCAGGCGCGGCTCGCTCTCCACCGCTTCCTTGAGCGAAATGGATTTGCCCGGCGGGTTGGGGATCAGCTTGGCGATGCGGTCGACCAAGCCCAACGGCATCTGCAGCACGCGGCCCGCATCACGCACCGCGGCGCGCGCCTGAAGCGAACCCAGCGCCATGATCTGCGCCACCCGGTCGGCGCCATACTTGTCGCGCACATAGCGCACGACCTCGTCGCGCCGCTCCTGGCAGAAGTCGATATCGAAGTCCGGCATCGACATGCGTTCGGGATTGAGGAACCGCTCGAAGAACAGGCCGAAGCGCAAAGGATCGAGGTTGGTGATGTCCAGCGCCCAAGCCACCAGCGAGGAGGCGCCCGAACCACGCACGCCCACCGGAATGCCCTGCCCGCGTGTCCACTTCATGAAATCGGACACGATCAGGAAGTAACCGGGAAAGCCCATGCGATTGATGATGCCCAGCTCATAATCCAGCCGCTCGTCATAGACCTTGCGGTCCGCGGCCAGCGGCGCGCCGGTCAGGCGGCGCGAGAGGCCGGCCTCGGCTTGGGCCTTGAGCTCGGCTTCCGCCGACAGGCCAGACTCGGTCGTAAAGACCGGCAGGATCGGCTTGCGCTTCACGGGCTTGAAAGCGCAGCGCCGCGCGATCTCGACAGTGCTTTCCAGCGCCTCGGGCAGATCGGCAAACTTGGCCTGCATTTCCGACGGAGACTTGAAGCGATGTTCGCGCGTCAGGCGGCGGCGATCATCCTGCGAAACGAAGGCGCCATCGGCGATACACAGCAGCGCGTCATGCGCCTCGTACATGTTGGCGCGGCCGAAATGCACGTCGTTGGTGGCGACGATCGGCAGCTTCTGGCCATAGGCCATGTCCAGAAGACCGTCTTCGGTGGCGCGTTCTTCCGGAAGGTCGTGGCGCTGCAACTCGACATAGAGACGGGTTGGGAAAGCGGTGGCCAGTTTCTCGAGCAGCAGGGCCGCGGCCTCTTTCTGCCCCTCCAGCAGAAGCTGGTTCAGCGCCCCGCCCGGCCCGCCGGTCAGCGCGATCAAGCCTTCGGAATGGGCGAAAAGCTTCTCGGCCTTCACATGCGGCCAGTCACCGGTTTCCACATCCAGATAGGCGGACGAAAGCAGCTTGGTGAGGTTCTGATAGCCCACTTCATTCTGCACCAGGAGCGGCACATGCGGCGGCTTCTTGCGCGAGCCGGTTTGCAGCGGACTGCGCGGCGCGAATTCCACGGACAGCAGCGCGCCCACGATGGGCTGGATGCCTGCCTTGGTCAGGGTCTCGGTGATTTCATAGACGCCGAACAGGTTGTTGGTGTCGGTGACCGCCGCGGCAGGCGTGCCGGACTCCCGCGCCAGATCCGCCAGTTCCTTGGGGCGGACCGCGCCTTCCAGAAGCGAATAGGCGCTTTTCACGCGCAGATGGACGAAAGACGCCATGGGGTGGTTCTTCAGCGAAAGCCAGTCGCCAGTATCGCCCGACGGCCCCCGATATGGACGCCCAACGGCGCCCTATCCACAGCGATCAGGTGCTGGAACCCAGAAAGACATGGGCGCCGCTGGTGAAGACAAACGCCGACACCATGAACAAAATAAGCCCCGCGCCCGCCGCCGCATCCTTGATCCACATGATCGCCGTCTCCCTCTTGGTCGAGTTTTGTTCTAGTTGTGTTCCATCAAGAAGGCAAGAACAAAACGTGACCAAATTGCCTTGAACGCGGGTGGCGTTGGACCAGTAGATGGGGTCGCGCTGGTAGCTCATGCAAAGACAAGTCTTCGCTAGGCCTTCCGGTTTCGGATGTCGCTGAAAGACCCCAGGTCTTAACGGGAACTGGCTTCAAACGTTAACGCCCGCACCGCGGCGGAGGCGCGCATCAACAAAACCTGCGGCTAACGCGGCAGCTGGGTGCCTTCGATGAGCTTGCCCTGGTGCAGCAACAGGGCGCGGTCCATGCGCGACGCCAGTTCGAAATTGTGCGTGGCGATCAGCGCCGCCAGACCCTCTTTGCGGGTGATGCCGATCAGGGATTCAAACACCCCGCCCGAGGTGCGGGGGTCGAGGTTTCCCGTGGGCTCGTCGGCCAGCAGAATGCGCGGGCGATTGGCCAGGGCGCGGGCGATGGCGACACGCTGCTGCTCGCCGCCCGACAGCTTGGACGGCAAATGCGACAGGCGCTTGCCCAGACCCATCACTTCCAGAAGGCGCTGCGCTTCCACGGCCGCAGCCTGGCGTGACGCGCCGGCGATCATCTGCGGCAGGATCACATTTTCCAGCGCGTCGAATTCGGGCAGCAGGTGGTGCGCCTGATAGACGAAACCGATCTTGTCACGGCGAATGCGGGTGCGTTCCTGGTCGGCCAGTTTCGAGGTCGCAACGCCTTCGATGTAAATCTCGCCGCTGGTCGGCGCTTCCAGCAAGCCCGCGATATGCAGCAGCGACGACTTGCCCGCGCCCGACGGTCCCACCAGCGCCACGATCTCGCCCGGCTTCAGCGTCAGCGACAGTTCGTTGAACACTTCGAGCTGGCCTTCACCCTCCTTGTAGCGGCGGGTGATGCCTTCAAGCTTGAGAACCTCAGCCATGACGCAGCGCCTCGACCGGATCGAGTTTCGCCGCGCGCCAGGACGGATAGAGCGTGGCCATAAAGGTCAGCACCAGCGCCATTACCACCACGGCGGCCACCTCGCCCGGATCCATCTGGGCGGGCATGCGCGACAGGAAATAGATCGCCGGGTCGAACAGGGTCTTGCCGGTCAGCGCCGACAGGCCCTGCCGGATGCTTTCAATATTCATGCAGAACAACACGCCCAGGATCAGGCCCAGAATGGTGCCCACCACGCCGATGCTGGCGCCCGCGATGAAGAACACCCGCATCATGGCGCCGCGCGTCGCCCCCATGGTGCGCAGGATGGCGATGTCGCTGGATTTGTCCTTAACCAGCATGATCAGGCCGGAAATGATGTTCAGCGTCGCCACCAGAATGATCAGCGACAGAATCAGGAACATCGTGCTGCTTTCGATCTCCAGCGCCTGCAGCACGGTGTTGTTGAGCTGCTGCCAGGTAACGATCCGCATCTGCGTGCCCGCCGCCTTCTGGATGTCCGGCACCAGCCGCAGATCGGCTTCGGGATCGCGCACCATCACCTCGATGCCACTGACCGCCTCGCCAGTGCTGAAATAAAGCTGTGCTTCCTCCAGCGGCATGTAGACGTAATTGTTATCGTACAGCGTATTGCCGATGCGGAAGGTGCCGATAACCCGATAGGTCTTGATGCGCGGCGTGGTACCGAACGGCGTTACGTTGCCACGCGGCGCGATCAGCGTGATGTCGGCGCCCAGCCGCAAGCCCAGCTTGTTGGCCAGGCCCTGCCCGATGATAACGGACTCTTCGCCCTCGAAGAATTGCAGGGCGCGGGGTGACAGTTTCTCGGTCAGTACCGTGACCTTGGCCAGGTCCTCGCGGCGCACACCGCGCACCAGCACGCCGGAATTGGCGCCGTTCTGGCTGGCCATCACCTGCCCGTCCACGATAGGCGTCGCGCTGACCACGCCGTTGACGGCCCGGATGCGTCCCGCCACCGCGTCGTAATCGGCCAGGTTGCCCATCTGGGACTGCACCGTCATGTGTCCCGACAGGCCCAGGATCGAACGCAGCAACTCGACCCGAAAACCGTTCATCACCGACATGACGATGATCAGGGTCGCCACGCCCACCGCGATACCCAGCAGCGAGAACAGCGAGATGACCGAAATGAAACTTTCCTGCCGCTTGGCGCGCAGGTAGCGGGCGGCGATCATCCATTCAAAAGGCGCGAAAATTCGGGAGCTTTTACGGGCTGATTCTGGCATGTGGCCAAGGTAAGGGGGCTGTGCAAATCCGTCCATCGCAAAGGCTTGCGCCGCTGTCCCTTCGGCCCCATACCCGTCGCGCGATGACCCATATGGCCGCCCCCAGCGACAGTTTCACCCGCGCCCGGCGGATCGAGCTGATCGCCCTGTTCGGGCTGCTGACGGTCTTCGTCCCCATCGGCATCGACATGTATCTGCCGGCGCTGCCCACCATCGCGCGGGAATTCGGCGCGCCGGTGTCGGCCATCGAACATTCGCTGGCCGCCTTCTTCCTCGGCATGTGCCTGGGCCAGGCGATGTTCGGCCCCATTTCGGACCGCTTCGGGCGGCGCATGCCGATCCTGGTGGGCCTGGGTCTCTACATCGCCGGCGCGGCGGGCTGCGCCCTGTCGCAAGGCCCCCTCACCCTCGATGCGCTGCGCTTCCTGCAGGCGCTGGGCGGCTGCGCCGGGACGGTACTGGCACGCGCCTGTGTAAGAGATCTTTTCCCGCCGGCGCAGGCGGCGCGGATCTTCGCCCAGATGCTGCTGATCCTGTCGGTGTCGCCGCTGTTCGCGCCTTTCGTCGGCGGCTTCCTGCTGCCGCTGACCGGATGGCGCAGCCTGTTCTGGCTGCAGGCCGGCGCCGCCGCGCTGACTTGGATCGTGGTGTGGAAAATTCTGCCCGAAAGCCATCCCGGCTCGGATCGCCGTCTGCATCCCTTTCATGTCCTGGCCGATTACTGGAAGATCGCGCGCGACCCGCATTTCAGCCGGTTGATCATTCCCGCCACGCTGACCGGCGCGGGGCTTTATGTCTTCCTGACCGGCTGGCCCAATGTGGTGATCGGCATGTTCAAGGTTGCGCCGGAATATTTCGGCTTCACCTTCGTGCTGAACGGCATCGGCCTGATCATTTTCAGCCAGGCCAGTGCCCGCTGGCTGAAGACGCACCCCGGCGAACCCCTGTTCTTCGTCGCGCTGGGCGCCAATGCGCTGGCCGGATGCCTGGCGCTGCTTTTCGGCCTGACCGGCTGGGGCGGACTGATTGGGCTGATCATCTGGATATTCATCTATTGCGCCATGATTGGCGTCATCAATCCCACCGCCGCTGGGCTGACCATGCAGCATTTCGGTCATGCCGCCGGCATGGCCTCGGCCCTGATCGGCTTCTTTCTATACGGAGGCGGCTTTCTTGCCTCCCTGCTGATGGGCGCGATCCATGCCAAGACGCCGGTGCCGATGACCGCGCTGATGTGCCTTTTCGGGCTGAGCGGGCTGGCGACTTATGTCCTGTTCAGGCCGCCCGCCCCGCGCTAAGACGGGCACGGAACTTTCCCCTTTTCGGAGCCTTCAATGCAGCGCGCCCTGGACATAAACCGCAGCCGGTTCGCCGACTGGTACCAGGCGGTCGTGCGCGATGCCGACATGGCCGAGACCAGTCCGGTGCGCGGCGCCATGGTGATCAAGCCCTGGGGCTATGGCGTGTGGGAGCAGATCCAGCAGGACCTCGACCGCCGCATCAAGGCCACCGGCCATGAGAACTGCTACTTCCCCATGTTCATCCCGCTGTCCTTCATCGCCAAGGAAGCCGAGCATGTCGAAGGCTTCGCCAAGGAAATGGCGATCGTCACCCATCATCGCCTGAAGAATATTGACGGCAAGCTGGTGCCCGATCCGGAAGCCAAGCTGGAAGAACCGCTGGTGGTGCGCCCCACATCCGAAACCATCATCGGCGACGCCTTTGCGCGCTGGGTGAAAAGCCATCGCGACCTGCCGCTTTTGATCAACCAGTGGGCCAATGTCGTGCGCTGGGAAATGCGCCCGCGCCTGTTCCTGCGCACCACCGAATTTCTCTGGCAGGAGGGTCACACCGCCCATGCCAGCGCGGCCGAAGCGGTCGATGAGACCAGGAAGATGCTGGAAGTCTATCGCAGCTTCGCCGAAGACGTTCTGGCGATGCCGGTGGTCGCGGGCGAGAAGCCGGAGAATGAACGTTTCCCCGGCGCCGAGAACACCTATTCCATCGAAGCGATGATGCAGGACGGCAAGGCGCTGCAGGCCGGCACCTCGCATTTCCTGGGCACCCATTTTGCAGAAGCCCAGAACATCAAGTTCCAGGACGATGCCGGCACGGTCAGCCTGTGCAACACCACAAGCTGGGGCGTTTCCACCCGCCTGATCGGCGGCGTGATCATGACGCACGGCGATGACGACGGTTTGCGCCTGCCCCCCGCCATCGCGCCGCGCCAGATCGTGGTGGTGCCGATGCTGCGCGACAAGCCGGAAGACACCGAAGTGCTGGCCTATTGCGAAAGCCTGGTCGAAGAGCTGGGCAAGCTCAGCATCTTTGGCCAGCGCCTGCGCGTGCTGCTGGACATGAAAAAGATCAAGTCGGCGGAAAAGCGCTGGAACTGGGTACGCCGCGGCGCGCCCATCATCATCGAAATCGGCCCGCGCGACGCCGCGGGCGGCAACATCACCTTCATGCGCCGCGATACCTTGCGCGACGGCGACAAGGTGAAATCCATGTCCGCCGGCCGTCAGGAATTCATCGAGGAGAAGGCCGTGCAGTTGCTGGCCGAGATCCAGCACAGCCTGTACGCCGAAGCCAAGGCGCGGCTGGACGCCAACATCAAAAGCGGCGTCACCGACTGGGCGGGCGTGGAAAGCTATTTCGCGGGCGGCGACGAAGAGTTCAAGGGCTGGCTGCGGGTGTCCTGGTCCAAGCCGACCGGTGCGGAGCTGGACAAGGTCGATGCCAAGCTCAAGACGCTCAAGCTGACCATCCGCAATGCACCGACGAAGCAGCCCGACAGTTTCGCGCCCTGCCTGTTCACCGGACAGCCCGGCGTGGAAGAAATCCTGATCGCCCGCGCTTACTGAAGAAATTGCTACGGGCGCTGCGGCAGCGGTTCGCAGGCGACGCCGTCATTGTCGTCATCTGACCGGCCCCCACTGAGTGGCCCAGTTGGTATGTTAGTTTAAGGGCATCATTTGCACCATCCCGTTGCTAGCCGGCTGATCTGGCGGCCAGACTGTGGCCTGCGGTGCCGGTGGTCG
>CAILUV010000084.1 GCA_903837555.1 uncultured Alphaproteobacteria bacterium | reverse complement strand
TACAACACCGTCAGGCCCCATTCATCGCTGGGATATCGACCACCTGCGCCGCAGACTCTTATGCCCGCACCGCCCCATCTGGATCGGACAGCGCCAATGCAGTAGTCTCAATCACGCTGGTACAAAATATCCGGCAGGCCACCCTTCCTGCCCGAAACCGTGCAGGCGACCGTGGGCCAGGCGCTGTTTTTCCATCCGGTGGCCAAGGAAGCCGCTTAAGCCGCCGGTGCGTTACGTCATTTGATGAATTGGAGATTTGAACCATGGCCGCCAAGAAGAAATCCGCTGTGAACGGCAACATTGAAGCGCGCCTCGCCGCATTGCGCGCCGATTTCGGCGCGTTGCAGCAGGACATGAAGGGTCTCTATGGCGACGTCAGCGAAGTGGCGTCGGAACGCGCCGCGCTGGCCATGCGCTCGGCCGAAGAGATCGCCGACCGCGCCGTGGCGCTGGCCGAGGAAGCCGCCAAGGAAGCCAAAGGCGTCGCCCTGGAATACAAGGACGAAGCCGAAGAATGGGCCGAGGAAAATGCCGAGGAGCTGCGCGGTTACGTTCGCGCCCAGCCCATCCAGTCGCTGCTCATCGCTGGCGGCATTGGCGCTTTTCTGGGCGCAATCTTCCTGCGACGCTGATCATTTCCCTGTTAACCCGCCCTGTCGTATAAAAGCGGGACAGACAATGGGGATTCCATGTTCGCGCGCCTGACCGCCAAAGCCATTCTGGCAGCCGCCGCCATCGCCATGGCGTTTTTCGGTATCGGCCTGCTTGGGCTGGCGCTGGCGCATGCGCTGGTTTCAGCACTCGGCGTTGCCGGCGGTTATGCGCTGGCGGGCACGATCCTGCTGCTGCCGCCGCTGGTCTGGGTCATTGCGGGCACGCTGTTTCGGCCGCGCCGTCCGCCGCCGCCGCCCGGCAGCGAACTGATGCGCACCCTTCTTGCTGCAGTCGCGAGGGACAAACCCTGGCTTGCCGTGGTCGGCACCGGGCTTGTCAGCGTCGTCAACATGTTCCTCAACCGCAACACGGGTTCCAAATAGGACTGCCCGCGCGCGCCGGCCTGTGGATAGGCCGGAACCCAAGACCTGATCGAGACGTTTTTGTGACCTAGACTTTGTCGTCAAGGAACAACTCGTCATGCTCGGTTGGGCGCTTGCTTTCCTCATTCTCGCACTCATCGCGGGGTACATGGGTTTCTTCGGACTGGCAGGAATTGCGGCGACAATCGCCAAGCTGCTGCTGGTGGTTTTTGTGGTGCTTCTAATTGTCAGCGCTTTTTCCGGTGCGCTGCGTGGCCGTCCGCAAGTCTGATTTTTTCAGTCCCGTCTGATTTTCATTTTCGTGTCGAAGGGAGAGTGCCCATGCGTATTCCCGCTTTTGTGACCGAACACCCGATTGAAACCCTGCTCGCCGGCGTCTTGCTGGCGGTGGTGTTGTTCGGCTCCGCCGACCGCAAGGCGATCGAAGCTGCGGACCCTGCCACCCAAGTGGCGGCTAGCGGACGCATCTGAAAATTTTTCAGGGGCTTCGGAACGCTTTTTTTCGCCAGCCATTATCTAGTGCGAGCGGACGTCCGATCCGGAACGCCCCCAGCCCCTTCGACAGCCCGCTTCGGGTGTCCGCTCTCTTCCTAAAAGCCGCGCGAAAGCGCGGTTTTTTCTTTTCTGATGGTCGCGCCGGAGAGGCCCTCGCTTCCGCTCGGGTTGCCGGTCGCTCCTAGGGCATCCGGCCAATCTGGGAACTTCTGGGCTTGGCGACGGGATAAAGCACATAGAGCGTGCCCGGGCCCTGAAGCTGGGTGGGAAAGCCGCTATAGCCAAAATCCTTGCGCAGCTCGCGGTGACGGTCGCGGCGAAGTTCCGCCAGATAGAACAGCCGCCCCCCCAGCAGCTTGGCATCGGCGGCGGGCGCATCCGGATAGCGCTGGGTTTCGGTCACCTGAATGACTTTCACATCCGGCTGGTTGAAGCGCAGCCAGGCGGTGGTCTGATAGTCGGTGGTCAATATGGCGTCGGCCAGCCGCGCCTTGCTGATGGCCCCCACAACCTCGCCCACGGGCGCGAAATTGCGGCCCAGAAGCTGCGCCAGCGGATCTTTTTGTAGGCGCAGAATGCCGAACTGCGCCTGGGCATAAACCAGCAGCAGCAGCACCGCCGCCAGCGGCGCGGCGGCATAAGAGATCCAGCGCGCTTTGCCTTCCGTGCGGAATGCATCCGCCGCCAAAATTGCCAGCGCCGGAAAAATGAAACAGGGCCAGTTGCCCTGGATGCGGTCATGCAGGGCGTGCTGTAGGAAATAACCGATCGCGGTCCAGCACAGCACCGCCAATACCAGACGGTCGTCGCTGCGTCGGCTGGCGCGCCAAAGGCCGATCACCATCAGAAGGAAAATCAGCGGCGAGGCCAGGCCGATCTGCGCGGCAAGAAATTCGCCGATAAAGCGCAAGGTGAAGGCGCCGCCGCCGACCCGTCCGAACTGGAAGGCGAAGGTCATCCACTGATGCTGGGCCTGCCAGATCAGGTGCGGCGTGGCGATGGCCAGCGCCAGCGCTGCGCCCAGATAGGGCCAGGGCGTGGCCAGCCATTTTCGTTGCCGCACATCCACCAGCAGCCAGACCAGCGCGCCCAGCCCCAGGAACAGCGCGGAATACTTCGACAACAGGCCAAGCCCGCCCGCGACGCCCACGGCGAGCCACCATTTGCCATCACCCGATTGCTGCACCTTCGCGAGGCCGAAGACAAAGGCGGCGGCGAAGACGACCGACGGCATGTCTGGCGTCGCCGCCAGCATTTCCACCGACACCATCAAAGTGAGATTGAACAGCAAGGCCGCCAGCGCGGCGCGCTTTTCGTCTTTCAGGATCAGCGCCGCGGACTGCCAGACCAGCCAGCTTGCGGGCAGCGACAGCACAATGCCGGCAAAGCGCACGCCCAGCGGCGTATCACCCAACAGCGATGTGCCGGCGCGGATGGCCCAGGCGATCAACGGCGGATGGTCGTAATAGCCGAATGCCAACCGCTTGGACCACAGCCAGTAATAGGCTTCGTCCGCCGACAATGGCAGCTGCGCCGCCATCACGGCGCGCAACACGATCAGGACCGCGATGAGCGCCAGGCTGACGCGAACCGAAATCACCTCGCCCGCCAGACAAACAGCGTGGACATGGCGTAATTCCACAAGGCGCTCATGATCGCGCCCGCCGCGCCCGCCAGCAGCCAGCGCGAGTGATCGATGTACAGCCAGGAGGCCAGGTCGATATTGGTCAGCACGCCCACCGAGCCGATCAGGCAGAACAGCACGAAGCCGCGCGCCATCGCCCAACCCTTCAGCCGGCGGTCTTTGTAGGTCAGCTCATTGTTGAGCAGGAAGTTGCTGGTCATGGCGATGAAGGTGGCGATGAACTGGGCGGTGCGGAACAGGTCGGGCAGATCGGCAGGCAGCAGCCATAACGACAAGCGCAGCGCCACCAGATGCACCACAAGACCGATGGTGCCGACAAGCGCGAAGAAGATGAAGCGCGGGTCCACCAGGTCGCCGGTCGCCTTGGCCAGCAGCAGGCCCAAAAATTCGACGCCGATCTGGGCGTTGAACTTGCTTTCGCCGTCGAAGCGTTCGCCAAAGTTGTAGGGCTGTTCGGCGATGCGCAGCTTGCCGCCACCGGTGGCGGCGATATCCAGCAGGATCTTGAAACCCACCGGCGACAGGCGCGGCGCGATTTCGTCGAAGCGGTCGCGGCGCAGCATGAAGAAGCCCGACATGGGATCGCTGAGATTGGTGCCCACTAGCCGGTGTGTCAGCCTGGTGGCCAGGCGCGAGATCGCGCCGCGCCCCTGCGAGAAGCTGGCGGCACTGCCGCCTTCGACATAGCGGGTGCCCGCCACCAGATCGGCGGCGCCGCCCTGCAGCTTGGCCAGCATGGCGGGCAGCACTTTCTCGTCATGCTGCAGATCGCCATCGATCACCGCCACAAAGGGCGCCGCGCTGGCGGACATGCCCTCGATGCAGGCCCCGGCCAGGCCACGGCGGCCCACCCGGCGCAGACAGCGCACGCGGCTGTCCGTGGCCGCGATCTCCTTGGCCAGCGCGGCGGTGCCGTCGGGCGAATTGTCGTCGACGAAAATCACTTCCCAGGCGATGCCAGACAGGGCCAGGTCCAGCCGGCGCACCAGCTCGGCCACGTTGCCGCGTTCCTTGTAGGTGGGAACCACAACGGAGAGCTGGGGGCTGGGCACGGGCGCGAAAGTCCTGAGATGCTTGGCCCCCTAGGTGACGGGGCGGGGCAGAACCGTCAAGTTGACGGCAGACCGTCAAGAAATCGCTAACCCTGTCAGTGACTTAGAAGCGGCCAACGGTAGCGCGGGAAACTTCCCCCGTTAAGATGCGTTGCAAATCGATGATCCATCCGGCCAACCCGCCCCGCACGCCCGGCCTGCCGGCCAATCACACGCCGTTGCGCGTGATCGCGCCGCGGGTGCTGGTGGTCGAGGACGAGATGACGGTGGCGATGCTGATCGAGGACATGGTCAGCGAGCTGGCCTATGAGGTCGCCGCCGTGGTGCCCCGCCTGGAGGACGCCATGCGCCTCCTGGATACCGACCTCTTCGACCTCGCGATGCTGGATGTGCACCTCAACGGCAAGACGGTGTTTCCTTTCGCTGCTGAGCTGGAGAAGCGCGAAATCCCGTTCCTGTTTGCCACGGCGTATGGAGCGCGTGGCCTGCCCGCAGAATTCCAGGACCATCTGGTGCTGCAAAAACCCTTCGGTCCGGTCGAATTGCGCCACGCCCTGATAGGCCTTTGCGGGCGCGTGACGCACTAGGTCTTACAAGAAGAAGATCGCATAGAGCACGACGCCGGCGACCACCGACAGCGCCAGGCTGATATGCAGCACATAGCGCATCACGCCCAGTTCCTTGCCCCCGCGCGCTTCCTGGGCATCGAGAACAACGTGGCCTTCTTCGGTTTGCATGTTCGTCTCCTTTTGGTCGGTTATTCCGCGGCGTGATTGCTGGCGGAATAGAGCCGCCCTTCCACTTCCGCGATCAGCCCGTCGAGCTCGGCGCGATTGACGGCGTCATCGCCGCTCTCCCGCCAGGCCCGCAGAATTTCCACACGCTCCGCATCGCCAAACCGGCGATCGCGCAGCACATCGGCAGGAGCCCGGTAAATCCGCGCCGGGTTCTGCTTGATGTCCTCGAACAGTTTCTTCTTCGCCATGCATGCCTCCCGGACATGCCGTCCGTTCAGATCCGCCCCATCAGCGCCAGCACCAGAACGATCACCAGCACCAGTCCGAGCGTGCCGGACGGGTAGTAACCCCAGGCCTGGCTGTGCGGCCATGACGGCCAGGCGCCCAGCAAAAGCAGCAGCAAAACCACAATCATAATTGTTCCGAGCATCTTGAAATCCTTCAAAGATATATATGAGGAAGGAACACCGCTGCCCCCCGCCGGTTCCCCCAAATGTCTTCAGTTCCGCGAAGTTCCCGGAACGGGCATCTCGCGCTGCCGTTGTCAGAACGAACAATTTTGGGGAGCCCGCATGCATACGCGCATGATCGCCTTGACCGGTGCCGCAGTCCTTATGCTGTCAGGCCCAGCCCTTGCCGGGGAATCGACACCTGCGGAAAAAGAGGCGACGCGCCAGCTCAACCTCCAGGCGGCCCAGAATGCCAAGCCTGAATTGCCGCAGCAGATGGCAGCCAACAACGCGGCGACCATGCCGCTGACCGCGGCACCGACCGAGCCGGTCACGGCGGCCCCCAGCGGTGTGCTTTCCAGCATCATCCATCCGCCGTCCAAGGTCGCCACCGCCAATGTGCTCGACGCCAGCGGCAAGACGGTGGGCGTGGTGCAGAAGGTGGAAGTGACGCCGGACGGCAGGCCCACGACCGTGTCGGTGGGCATACTGGGAACGAAGGATCAGGTCGTGGTTCTGGATGCGTCAACCGTGAGCTATGACGCGCACAAGAACGAAATCACCGCGACCAGCGGGCTGCCGTCAAACGGCTAGCCCGCTAACATTTGAAACCCGCGCGCCCAACAGCGCGCGGGTTTTCATTTGGCGAATTTGAGGGCGGCAAAGGCGGCCGCGCTCGCGGTGACGCCGGTCAGGAACGTGCCCCAGACGATGTCGATCACCGACACCTTGACCGACCAGACTTTCAAGGTGGCCAGGTTGGTCAGGTCGTAGGTGAAATAGGCGAAAAATCCGAACAGCGCGCCGAACAGCGCCGCCGTCTTCCAGTCACCGCTGGCCATTGCCGGGCGCACCGCGAACACCAGGATGCCCAGGATATAGACGAGGTAGAAAATCACCGCCGCCACCATGTTGGGCTCGGGCGCCATCACCGGGCCCAGCGCCTTGTGATAGATCGGCCCGGCGGCATTGGTCAGCCATATATAATCCAGTCCGCCCATGACCAGGGCGGCAGCGACATAGGCGACGACATAGCTCATCGGATGGTCCTCCCGCCCCTTACTCCGCGCCAGCCGCCAGATTGGATCGCCCCACGGCCTGTGATCCGCCCCCGCGGGGCGGGCGTACCTGCTAAAAGGCAGGACCATGAGCAAAATTGCGATTCTCGGCACCGGCATTTCCGGATTGGGCAGCGCCTTCCTTCTGAACCCCGATCACGAGATCACGGTTTATGAAAAGGCGGCCCGGATCGGCGGCCACAGCCGCACCATCACAGTCGATTATGACGGCGCACGCATTCCGGTCGATACCGGCTTCATCGTCTTCAACCGTCCCAACTATCCCAACCTGTCGGGCCTGTTCGCGCATCTGAACGTGCCCACCCATGCCAGCGACATGACCTTCGCCGCCTCCATCCGCGACGGTTGGCTGGAATGGGGGGCGCAGGACCTCAACACCGTGCTGGGCCAGCGCCGCAATATCTTCCGGCCGCGCTTCGGCCTGCTGGTGCGCGACGTGATGAAGTTCAACGCGCAGGCGCAAAGCACGGTCGAACGCCATCCCGACCTGACGCTGGAAGGCCTGATCGCCAAGCTGGGGCTGGGCGACTGGTTTCGCCGCTATTACCTGTTGCCGATGTCGGGCGCGATCTGGAGTTGCCCGCCCTGCGAGATGATGAACTTCCCGGCGCGCACGCTGGTGCGCTTCTTCGCCAATCATCACCTGCTTTCCTATTCCGGCCAGCCGCAATGGCGCACCGTGACCGGCGGATCACAGGAATATGTGCAGCGGCTGACCGCATCCTTCGCCAGTCGCATCCGCACCAACTGTGGCGCCGTGGCGGTCACGCGCTGCGCCGATGGCAAGGTCGAAGTGCGCGACACCCAAGGCGGCAGCGAACTCTACGATCAGGTGGTGCTGGCCTGTCATGGCGACGAGGCGCTGGCGCTGCTGACCGATGCCGACACGCAGGAGCGCGCCGCCCTGTCGCCGTTCCGTTATCAGAAGAACACCGCCATCCTGCACCGCGACACACGCCTGATGCCGCGCCGCCGCCGGTGCTGGGCAAGCTGGGTCTATACCTCCGACGGCGAATTCCTGCATCCGCGCATCACCGTCACCTACTGGATGAACCGGCTGCAGGCCATCGACGAAAGCCGCCCGCTGTTCGTCAGCCTCAATCCCAAGCGCGACATTCCGGACGAGATGGTCTTCGACAGGGCCGAGTTCGATCACCCGGTGTTCGACAATGCCGCTATCGCCGCCCAGCCCAGGGTCGCGGCGCTGCAGGGCCGCCGCGGCACATGGTTCGCGGGCGCTCATCTGGGCCATGGTTTTCACGAAGATGGCCTGGCCAGCGCGGTCGCGGTGGCGCGCGGGCTTGGCGCGGCCGTCCCCTGGGACGCCAGTGCACCGCAGCCCCGCCCCGATGCTGCGCAGCAAAAATGGTCCGTGCCGCATTTTCCGGCCGCGCGGCCGGTCCCGGCGGAATTGTTTTGATCGGATTTGCTGCTTAGTCTTGCCCGTCCTTATTTTTGCTGAGAAGCCGCGATGGCCCTGATACCTGCGTCCTATATTGAAAAGAGCTGGCGCAAGGCGATCAGCGAGCTGGAATACGGTACCCTGACCTTCATCGCCCCCAATGGCGAAGTCACAGTGTGCCAGGGGGCCAAGCCGGGCCCGACGGCCCGCTTTCATATTCATGAGTGGGACGTGCTGCGCCGGATCATGGCGCGCGGCGATATCGGGCTGGGCGAGGAATATATCGCCGGCACCTGGGACACCGACAGCGTCGAGAATCTGGTCAGCCTGTTCCTGCTGAACCTGGATCACTTCGACAATTTTTCCGACGGCAACTGGATCAACCGCATCGGCTTTGTGATCCACAATGCGCTGGTGCGCAGGAATTCCATTTCCGGCTCGGCCCGCAACATCAAGGACCATTACGACGTCGGAAACGACTTCTATTCACTGTGGCTGGATCCCAGCATGACCTATTCCTCGGCGCTCTATAACGGCGCGTCCGACCTCTATCGCGCCCAGCAGAACAAGTATGAGCGCATCCTGTCCAAGTTCGATTCCCCCAAGGCCAATGTGCTGGAAATCGGCTGCGGCTGGGGCGGGTTTGCCGAACGCGCGGCGGCTGACAACCACCATGTCACAGGCCTGACCATTTCACCGGCGCAGCATAAATTCGCCACCGCGCGGCTGGGCGCCGCCGCCGACATCAAGCTTCAGGACTACCGGCTGACCAAGGGCACCTTCGACAATATCGTGTCGATCGAGATGTTCGAGGCGGTGGGCGAGCATTACTGGCCGGCCTATTTCAACGCGATCGCGCAGCGCCTGAAGCGCGGCGGCCGCGCGGTGATCCAGACCATCACCATCCAGGACGAACTGTTCGCCGGCTACCGCACCCGCAGCGACTTCATCCGCCACTATGTCTTCCCGGGCGGCATGTTGCCGTCGCTGGCGCGCTTCCGCGAGGAGGCCGAAAGGGCCGGCCTGAAATTCGCCGGGGCCTTCGGCTTCGGCAAGGATTATGCCCGCACCTTGCGCGAATGGCTGGTGCGGATGCAGGCGCAAGAGAGCGCTATCAGGGCCTTGGGCCATGACCAGCAATTCCTGCGGAACTGGGAGTTTTACCTGGGAATCTGTGCCGCCACCTTCGAGGTGGCCCGCACCGATGTGGTTCAGGTCGAGCTGGTAAACGCCTGACCTTTCCGGGGCTGAGCACCTGCGGCCAAAAATCGCCCTGTTTTCGCTGACAATATTCGGATATGGAGACCGCCCTCGGGGGCACCCTAGAAAAGGCTTGTTCTATGCTTGCGAAAAGTTTGATGACCGTGGCGCTGCTGGCAGCCACCACCATCGCGGCCCAGGCGCAAGGCGCGGGCGATCCGGTCAAGGGCAAGGCCGTCTACAAGCGCTGCGTGGTCTGCCACACCGATACCAAGGGCGGCAGCGATACGCTGGGCCCCAACCTTTTCGGGATTGTCGGCAAGAAGGCCGCCAGCAAGCCGGGCTATGCCTATTCCGCCCCGCTGCAGGCCGCGAACATCACCTGGACCGAAGCCAACCTGATCAAATGGTCTGCCGCGCCCCAGAAAATGGTGCCGGGCAACAAGATGTTCTTCGCCGGCATCACCAGCAAGAACCAGCAGGCCGACCTCGCCGCGTATCTGGCGACTCTCAAGTAGCTGTGGCGGAATGACGCAGGGGCGTCCGCGCCCTTAACCAGTTTTGCTGCAATGCAGCAAAACTGCTGTCCATCCTGTCCGCTTTCGTTGACAGCCTTGCGGCTGCGGCCATACTTTTTGCACCGCACAACAACAGGATGGCCGCCCATGACTGCGCGGCAAAAAACACCATCCTTGGGGATCAAAGAAGCAGCATGAAGGTCCTGGTGCCCGTCAAACGGGTCGTCGATTACAACGTCAAAATTCGCGTGAAGGCGGACCAGAGCGGCGTGGACTTGGCCAACGTCAAGATGTCCATGAACCCGTTCGACGAAATCGCCGTCGAAGAGGCTGTGCGGCTGAAGGAAAAGGGCAAGGCGACCGAAGTGGTGGTCGTGTCCATCGGGCCGAGCCAGGCCTCTGAAACCATCCGCACCGCGCTGGCCATGGGCGCCGACCGCGGCATCCTGGTGAAGAACGACACGGCGGTTGAGCCGCTGGCCGTCGCCAAGATTCTCAAGGCCATTGTCGACGCCGAGCAGCCCAAGCTGGTGATCACCGGCAAGCAGGCGATCGACGACGATTCCAATCAGGTGGGCCAGATGCTGGCCGCGCTGCTGGGCTGGCCGCAGGGCACCTTCGCGCACAGCCTGGAGCTGGGCGACGCCAATGCTAAGATTACCCGCGAGATCGATGGCGGCTTGCAGACCGTCGACGTGAAACTTCCGGCGGTGATGACCACCGACCTGCGCCTGAACGAGCCGCGCTACGCGTCGCTGCCCAACATCATGAAGGCCAAGAAGAAGCCCATTGAAGAAAAGACCCCGGCGGATTTCAGCGTCGATGTCACGCCGCGCTTCAAGGTTTTGAAAGTGACCGAACCCGCCAAGCGCGCGGCGGGCGCCAAGGTCGCCAGCGTGACCGAGCTGCTCGACAAGCTCAAAGCCGACGGAGTTATCTGATGGCTTCGCTGGTTCTCGCCGAACATGACAATGCGTCGCTGAAGGACGCGACCCACAAGACCGTGACGGCCGCCGCCGCAATCTCCTCGCCGGTACACATTCTGGTGGCGGGCGAGAATTGCGCCGCCGTGGCGGACGCTGCCGCCAAGATCGCAGGCGTGGAAAAAGTGCTGCTGGCCGAGGGCGCTGTCTACGCGCGCCAACTGGCCGAGCCGATGGAAGCGCTGATCCTGTCGGTGGCGGACAAATACGACGCGATCATCGCCCCCGCCACCACGACGGGAAAGAACATCCTGCCGCGCGTTGCCGCCAGGCTGGATACGCCGCAGGTTTCCGAAATCCTGAAGGTGATTTCGCCGGACACATTCGAGCGACCGATCTATGCCGGCAACGCCATCGAGACGCTGCAGGCGCCGGAAGGCAAGAAGATCATCACCGTGCGCGCCACCGCCTTCAAGGCAGCCGCGGAAGGCGGCAGCGCGACGGTGGAAAAGATCAGCGCAGCGTCCGATCCGGGTCTTTCCA
The DNA here is from genome assembly GCA_903837555.1 of uncultured Alphaproteobacteria bacterium. GTDB lineage: Bacteria > Pseudomonadota > Alphaproteobacteria > Micropepsales > Micropepsaceae > Rhizomicrobium. The sequence continues at coordinate 47,154 of CAILUV010000084.1, read as the reverse complement.
CCTTCGCGGGCGAAGCCTTGTCGAAGTCCGAGCGCCCCGAACTGACCTCGGCCAAGATCATCGTGTCGGGCGGCCGCGGCCTGGGTTCGGGCGAAAACTTCAAGCTGCTGGATTCCATCGCCGACAAGCTGCATGCCGCTGTCGGCGCCAGCCGCGCCGCCGTCGATGCGGGCTATGTGCCCAACGACTATCAGGTGGGCCAAACCGGCAAGGTCGTGGCTCCCGATCTGTACATTGCGGTGGGCATTTCCGGGGCCATCCAGCATCTGGCCGGCATGAAGGACTCCCGCGTCATTGTGGCGATAAACAAAGATGAAGAGGCGCCGATTTTCTCGGTCGCCGATTACGGCCTGGTGGCCGATCTGTTCAAAGCGCTTCCCGAGATCGATGAAGAGCTCGGCAAGCGTGGGTACAAGTAAAGGCAAGCAACATGACAGTTGAGAAAATCGGCGTTATCGGCGCAGGACAGATGGGCACCGGCATCGCCCATGTGCTGGCGCTGGCCGGCTATGACGTGGTGCTGGACGACATCAACAAGGATGCCCTGTCCAAGGCCATCGAGCGCGTCGAAAAGAACATGCAGCGCCAGGCCCAGAAGGGCGTGATCAGCGAAGACCAGATTGCGCCGGCGCTGGCGCGCATCCGCGTCACCCAGACGCTGGACGACCTTCGCGACCGCGACCTGGTGATCGAGGCGGCGACCGAAGACGAAGCCATCAAGAAGAAAATCTTCCAGGATCTTTGCACCCGCATCTCGGACAAGACGCTGATCGCCACCAACACGTCATCGATCTCGGTCACGCGGCTGGCGTCGGTCACCGACCGGCCCGAGAATTTCATCGGGCTGCACTTCATGAACCCAGTGCCGCTGATGCAGCTTGTGGAAGTGATCCGCGGCATCGCCACCAACGACGCCACGTTCCAGTCGGCGCTGGAAATCGTCAAGCGCGTCGGCAAGACCGCCGCCTATGCCGAAGACTTCCCCGCCTTCATCGTCAACCGCATCCTGCTGCCGATGATCAACGAGGCGGTCTACACGCTGTATGAGGGCGTCGGAAATGTGGATGCCATCGACACCGCGATGCGGCTGGGCGCCAATCACCCGATGGGCCCGTTGCAGCTCGCCGACTTTATCGGCCTGGATACCTGTCTGTCGGTGATGCAGGTCCTGTATGAAGGCCTGGCGGATTCCAAGTACCGCCCCTGCCCGCTGCTGGTGAAATATGTCGAAGCCGGCTGGCTGGGCCGCAAGACCGGCCGCGGCTTCTACGATTATCGCGGCGAACATCCGGTGCCGACGCGCTAAATAATGCTCCATGGCCGGGCTTGACCCGGCCATCCATGTTTAAAGCAGCGTTCGTGTTGCGATGGATGGACGGCTCAAAGGCCGCCCATGGTGAGGGAGAGGATCAGCTCCCCGTCACTCTTTTGAAATACTTCACCGCTTCCGGATCATCCCACTCCGCCGGCCCCTCAGCGCGGGCGATGATCTTGCCTTCGGGGTCGATCAGCACGGTCAGCGGCAGGCCGAACGCCTTGAAGCTTTTCAGCATGACAACATCGCTGTCGCGATAGGGGGTCAGGGCGCGGGCGCGGTTGGCCTGCAGGAAGGCGGCGGCGTCGATGCCCTTGCGGTCGGTGTTGATCGCCACCACCCGCAAGCCCGGCACGCGGGCCTGAAGCCGGACCAGGGCCGGTAGCTCGGCGACGCAGGGCGCGCACCAGGTGGCCCAGAGGTTGAGCAACGTGTAGCGGCCCCGGAATTCCTCCAGCGCATAACGGCGCCCCGTAGGATCGGTAAAACCGACATTAGGTGCGCTTTTGGGCTCTTTTTCCAGCTTGAGCACGGCCAAAGCCTCGGGCGGCTCTAGTCCGTGATGGACAGAAAGCAGGCCGTTCCCATATAGAAACCCGAACGCGATCGCCGTAATCACGGACAGGCTGATGATGATTTTCTTGATCATGGCCTTTGGATGAAAAGATGAGCACCAACAAAATGTGGGGCGGACGGTTTGCATCCGGCCCCGCCGCCATCATGAGGGAGATTACCCCCTCAATCGATTTCGACAAGCGCCTGGCGGGTGAAGACCTGGCCGGAAGCCGCGCCCATTGCCGCATGCTGGCCACCGAAGGGATCATTTCCAAGGATGATGGCCAGGCGATCCTGGGCGGGCTGGACACAATTGAAAAAGAGATCGCCGCCGGAACCTTCGTTTTCAAGCGCGAGCTGGAAGACATTCACCTGAATATCGAGGCACGGCTGGCCGAGCTGATCGGCCCGGCGGCTGGACGTCTGCACACCGCGCGTTCACGCAATGACCAGGTGGTGACCGACTTCCGCCTGTGGGTCAGGGCAGCCTGCATCCGCGCCGAAGAGGGCCTGACGGTTCTGCAAAAGGCGCTGATCGCTCAGGCCGAGCAACATCTGGACACCATCATGCCGGGCTTCACCCACATGCAGGTGGCCCAGCCGGTGACGTTCGCCCATCACCTGATGGCCTATGTCGAAATGTTCGGGCGCGATCGTGGCCGGTTCGAAGATGCGAAGAAGCGTCTGAATGAATCGCCGCTGGGCGCCGCCGCGCTGGCCGGCACGACCTTTCCCATCGACCGCGACGCCACCGCCAAGGCGCTGGGCTTCACGCGCCCGATGCGCAATTCGATGGACGCGATTTCCGCGCGCGACTTCGCGCTGGAATATCTGGCCGCCTGCACCATCAGCGCGGTGCATCTGTCGCGCCTGGCGGGCGAACTGGTGCAGTGGTCGACGCCGGCTTTCGGCTTCGTGAAGCTGTCGGATGCCTTCACCACCGGCTCGTCCATCATGCCGCAGAAGCGCAACCCCGATGCCGCCGAACTGATCCGCGGCAAGACGGGCCGCGTGCTGGGTGACTTCGTGGCGCTGGCCACGGTCGTCAAGGGCCTGGTGCTGACCTATGGCACTGACCTGCAGGAAGACAAGGAACGCGTGTTCGACGCCGCCGACACGCTGGAAATTTCGCTGGCCGCGATGGCCGGCATGATCGCCGACATGACCGCCAATCCGGCAAAGATGCTCAGCGCGGCGGAAGCCGGCTATCCAACCGCCACCGACCTGGCGGACTGGGTGGTGCGCGTCTTGAAAAAGCCGTTCCGCGAAGCCCATCACATTGCCGGTTCGATCGTGAAGTGCGCCGAAGACAAGGGCGTCACGCTGGACAAGCTGCCGCTGGCCGACATGCAGGCGATTGATGCGGACATCACCGAAGAAGTCTTCAAGGTGCTGTCGCTGGAATCGTCGGTGAAGGCGCGCATGAGCCTGGGCGGTACCGCGCCCGCGCGGGTGCGCGAGCAACTTGCGCACTGGAAGGCTGCTTTCAAATGAAGCCCGTGTTGATCGTCATGGCGCTGTCGCTTCTGGTTGCCGCTTGCGGGGTCAAGAATGACCTGGTCAAGCCCAGCGGCCAGAGCACCCAGCGCGACGAAACCGATCCGTCTAGACCTCCCTTTCCATTAGGGCGTTAGGCGGGAGCCGGACCGCCCCTGAATCGAGTACGCTAAGTGAATTTTTTCCAGTACAAGGATGGCGTGCTGTGCGCGGAAGGCGTGCGGCTGGACGCGCTGGCCAAAGAGGTCGGCACGCCTTTCTATTGCTATTCCAGCGCCACGCTGGAGCGGCACTACAAAATCTTTTCCGAAGCGCTGCCCAAGGGCTCGCTGGTCGCCTATTCGGTCAAGGCCAATGGCAACCTGGCGGTGCTCAAGACGCTGGCCAAGCTGGGCGCCGGCGCCGACGTTGTGTCGGGCGGCGAGTTGGCGAAGGCGCTGGCGGCGGGAATTCCTGCGGGCAAGATCGTTTTCTCGGGCGTCGGCAAGACCCGCGAAGAGATGCGCGCCGCGCTGGATGCCGGCATCTATCAGTTCAATGTCGAAAGCCAGCCGGAACTGCTGGCGCTGAGCGAGGTGGCGCTGGCGGCGGGCAAGCGCGCGCCCATCACCCTGCGCGTCAATCCCGATGTCGATGCCAAGACCCACGCCAAGATCACCACTGGCACATCGGAAACCAAGTTCGGCATTCCCTTCGCCCATGCCCGCGAAGTCTATGCCCAGGCCGCCACGCTGAAAGGCGTGGAGATTGTCGGCGTCGATGTCCATATCGGCAGCCAGCTCACGGACCTGGAACCGTTCGAGACCGCTTTCCAGCGCATCGGCGAACTGGTCACGCAATTGCGCGCCGATGGCCATGCCATCACCCGGCTCGACTTGGGCGGCGGACTGGGTGTGCCGTATCAGCACGACAACAATCCGCCGCCGGATGCGAGCGCGTATGGCGCCATGGTGACGCGGGTAACGAAGGACCTGGGCTGCACCTTGTCGTTCGAGCCGGGCCGTTTCATCGCCGCCAATGCCGGCGTGCTGGTGTCCAGCGTGATTTACGTCAAGCGCGGCGACGCCAAGGACTTCCTGATCATCGATGCAGGCATGAACGATCTGATCCGCCCGGCCATGTACGAGGCCCATCACGAAATCGCGGCGGTGGCGGAACCCGCAGCCGGTTCGCCGCGGCCGAAATACGATGTGGTAGGGCCGGTGTGCGAAACCAGCGATCTTTTCGCGGCCGACCGGGCGCTGCCGGAACTCAAATCGGGCGATCTTGTGGCAATCCTGTCGGCGGGCGCCTATGGCGCGGTGATGGCGGGCGACTACAATGCCCGCCCGCGCATCCCGGAAGTCTTGGTCGCGGGCGAGCAATGGGGCATCGTACGCCCCAGAGAAAGCCATGCCGATCTTATCGCCAAAGACCGCATTCCCGACTGGCTGGCTGGCTGATCCCCTCGATCGCCGGGTTGCACTGGCGCGCGCGATTGTCGGCATCGAGCGCGTGTTGCCGCGGCTGTGGCCGGCGGCGCTGTTCTTCGGCGGTCATCTGGCACTGGCGCTGACCGGCATTTTCGCCTTCACGCCCTGGCCGTTGCAGGCATTGCTGCTCGCCGCCACCATCACCGCCAGCGCCTTGTCGCTGGTGGACGGATTTGAAGATTTCGTCTGGCCCCGCGCCATCGATGGCGCCCGCCGCCTGGAACGCGACAGCGGGCTGTTGCATCGCCCGGTGTCGGAACGGGGCGATGTGCTGGTGGGCAGCGATCCGTTTGCGCAGGCGCTGTGGGACTTGCACCGCCAGCGCGGACTGCCGGGCAAGTTTCGCCTCGCTTTGCCGCGCGCCGGGATTGCCGAGCGCGATCCGCAGGGCTTGCGCTGGTATCTGCTGATCGCGCTGACGACAGGCTTGGTTCTGGCGCAGGGCGACATCGGCAAGCGCCTGGTCTCGGCCTTCGACAGCGGCGCGGGCGCCGCCGCCAGCATCGATGCCTGGATCGATCCGCCGCCCTATACCGGCCTGCCGCTGACGTCTTTGCGCGTCGGCGACACCGGCATCATCACCGCGCCGCAAGGTTCGGTTCTGCATCTGCGGGTGCATGGCGCGCCGCGCACGCCGGGTCTGACCGCGGGCGCCAACGATGCGCCGCGCTTTGCGGGCGAAAATGGGGAATATTCCAGCAACGTCCTTCTCACCGCCGATGCGCGGGTGCGGGTGCAAGTGGGCGGCGAAGCCATCGGCAAATGGCAGATCCGCGCCGCACCCGATGCGGTGCCGACCATCGCCTTCACCGCCACGCCCAAGCCCACCGAACAGCTCGCCACCGAATTTGCCTTCAAGGGTGGCGATGATTACGGCATCGCCAATGTCCATGCGGTTCTGGTGCCGAAGGACCGCAAGAGTGCCAAGCCGCTGGTGGCCGACCTGCCGCTGCCCAGCACATCGGAAAAATCCGTCACGCAGACCAGCTATGCCGATCTCACCAGCCATCCCTATGCGGGCCTGATGGTGGAAGTGCGGCTGGAAGCGCGCGACGCCACCGGACAGAAAGGCGTCAGCAACACGGTCAGCTTCCGTCTGCCGGCGCGGGTCTTCACCGATCCCTTGGCCCGCGCCCTGATCGAACAGCGCCAGAACATCGCGACTTTGAATGATGAAGGCCGCCGCATCGCACTTTTGACACTGGACGCGCTGAGCATCGAGCCGGAGCGTTTCTATGAAGGCCGCCACGATATCTATCTGGCCATGCGCAACGCCTTTTATGGCGTGCGCAATGCCAAGAGCGACGCCGATATCGAGCGGGTGCAACGCCTGTTGTGGGAAACCGCGCTGAAGCTGGAACGTGGCGGCCTGCTGTCGGCGGCGGAGGAATTGCGCAAGCTGCAACAGATGCTGACCCAGGCCATGGCCTCGGGCGCGCCGCAGGAAGTTCTCGACGAACTGCTCAAGCGCTACAACGAAGCCATGCAGCGTTACATGCAGGCGCTGGCCGCCAATCCGCCGCGAGGCCAGGCGCCGACCCCGCCCGATGCCACCATGCTGGGCCAGCAGGATCTGCAGCAGCTTCTGGACACGATCCAGAAAATGACCGAGGCGGGCGAGCGCCAGCAGGCGGCGCAGTTGCTGGCGATGCTGCAATCGATGCTGGAAAACATGCGCCTGACGCAAAGCCAGGGTCAGGGCGGCCAGAGCGCCCAGAACCAGCAGCGCAACCAGCAGATCCAGAAGTTCAGCGAGTTGATGGGCAAGCAGCGCTCGCTGCAGGACAAGACCTTCCGCCAGCGCCAGGGTCAGGGCGATCCCAAAGACGGCGGCCCGCAGGGCCTGCAGCGCCAGCAACAGGCGCTGGAAAAGGAATTGCAGGATTCGCTCAAGGGCATGGGCGGTTCAGCGGCGCAAAAGCTGCGCGAAGCGGGCAAGGCGATGGGGGAAGCGCAGGGCGCGCTGGGCCGCAAGGATCTGGACAATGCCGGAAGCGCCCAGAACCAGGCGCTGGAGGCGCTGCGCCAGGGCGCCGAGCAACTGGCGCAGGAACAGGCCAAGGGCGACAGGCAGATGGCCGGCCGCGATCCGCTGGGACGCGGCAACTCGGTGCTGGGCGAATCCGGGGTGAAGATTCCCGGCGTGACCGATCTGGCGCGGGCGCGCGAGATTTTGCAGGAACTGCGCCGCCGCGCCGCGCAGATGAACCGCCCGCAGGCCGAGCGCGATTATCTGGATCGGTTGCTCAAGGCTTTCTGATACGGCGACTAGACCTTGCCGATATACGGCAGGCCGCGATACTTGCCCGCATCGTCCATGCCATAGCCGATGACGAAATCATCGCCCACGGTGAAGCCAACATAATCGGCCTTGGCGACCGCATCGCGCTTCTGCTTGTCCAGCATCACCGCCACCTGCACGCTGGCCGCACCCGCGGCCTCGATCAGCGACACGGCTTTTGCAATCGTGCGGCCCGCATCCAGCACGCCGTCAATCACCAGCACATGGCGTCCCGCGATCTGTTCCGATGGTCCCGCCACCATCGAAATGGCGCTGGCGACGCGCTTGTCGCCATAAGAGCGCAGCCAGATCATTTCCACATCCAGCAGAACGCCTTCCCAGGCCAGCGCCCGCAACAGATCCGCGGCAAAAACAAAACCGCCGACCAGGATCGGCATGGCGATGTCGGGGCGCAAGGGCGCGGCGGCGATGGTGCGCGCCATCACGCCGACGCGTTCCTGAATCTGCTCAGCCGAATAGAGTGTGGCGGGCGGGTTCACGACCCATCCTTGGCGAAGCGCACTTCCAGGTGACGCGCGGCGGCGGGCGGGCTGGAAAGCCGCGTGGCGAACGGTATTGACTGGCCCGGCTTGAGCACCAACGCGCCCGGCTTGAAATTCCAGTGATACAGCTCGCGCTTGTCGGCGTCGCTCAGCGTCACGCGCACCGTCTGCGGCACCGGCAGCTCGCGCGTGCCGGCATTCACGATCATGCCCGACACCGCCAGCACGATCTGGCCGTCTTCGTTCTGGCGCTCATAGCGCACCTGGCGAAAATCGATGCCGCTGGCATTCACCGGCAGGCCCAGGCTGGAATAGACGCCCGCCGATTGCGGCCAGATCACCGCGATGTCCTGGCGATAGCGCACCGCCGATACCGCAATCAGCAGCACTACCACGATCAGCCCGACCCAGCCGGCGATCACCGCCAGCTTGGGGCCGATCGGCTGCTTGGGCGCCGGCGCCTGCGCCGCGGGCGCATAGGCGCGGGTGGGAGACGGATTGACCGGATAGGGATCGTCGGCGGGTATATCCACCGCTGCGGGAGTTGCCGCCGCCTCAGCCTCGAACGGCGCCACCAGTTGGGGCTCGACCACCGGTTCTGGTGCTTCGGCGGCCTGGTGCCAGCTATGGCCGCATTTGGCGCAGCGTACCGTGCGTCCGGCAGCGGGGAATTTGGCCCCGTCCACCGCATAGCGCGTGTCGCACGAAGGACAGGTGAGAATCATGTCCGGCCTGTTGAAAAACATGAGGAAAATAGGCGTCGGGGGCCATGACCGCAAGGGCGCGGCTTTGCCGCGCAACCCGCGCAAAAGCGCGGGCGAAGGGCCTATTTTTCAAAATTAAAAAAGCTATGGTCGCCCCATGGTTCGGTTTGAAAATGTCGGGATGCGCTATGGCTCGGGGCCCGAAGTGCTGCGCGATGTCAGCTTCTCGCTGGAGCCGGGCTCGTTCACCTTCCTGACCGGCCTGTCGGGCGCGGGCAAGACCACGCTGCTCAAGCTGATCTATGTCGCCGAACCGCCCTCCAGAGGCCTCATCACCCTGTTCGGCACCGAACTGGCCACCGCCCGCCGCCGCGACCTGCCGGCCATTCGCCGCCGCATCGGCGTGGTGTTCCAGGATTTCCGCCTGCTCGATCATTTGTCGGCCTTCGACAATGTCGCGCTGCCGTTGCGGCTGGCGGGCAAAAAGGTGGGCAATTTTTCCCATGACGTGCGCGAGCTTTTGTCCTGGGTCGGCCTGGGCGACCGCATGAATGCGCGCCCGGCGACCTTGTCGGGCGGTGAGCAGCAGCGCGTCGCCATCGCCCGCGCGGTGGTGGCGCGGCCCGATCTGCTGATCGCCGACGAGCCCACCGGCAATGTCGATCCGGACATGGGCGCGCGCCTGATCCGGCTGATCGCCGAACTCAACCGGCTTGGCACCACCGTGCTGATCGCCACCCACGACCGCGCCCTGATCGAAGCGACGCGCGCGCGGGAGATACGCCTGATCGAAGGCCGTCTGGTGGAACTGCGCAGCTCTGTGGGTGCCAGCACATGAGCGACCGCGCGACCTACATTCTTCCAAGAGACAAGGGCGCTGCGCCGCTGGACTTCGTGATCGCGGTGATGGCGTTTCTGGCCGCGCTGGCGCTGGGCGCATCGCTAGTTGCCACCCGCGCCGCCGAAGGCTGGCAGAGCGGACTGGCCGACCGCATCACCGTGCAGGTGCTGCCGCCGGAAGTGGGCAACAATCCCGCCGCCGATCTGGAAAACGAAACCCGCACCGTGGTGCGGGTGCTGAACGCCACGCGGGGCATCGCCCATGCCAAGCGGTTGTCGGATGCGGAAATCAACGCGCTGGTCGAACCCTGGATCGGCAAGGATGGCGTGGTGGCCGGCATTCCGCTGCCCCGGCTGGTCGATGCAACGGTAACGCCGGGCGCCGATGTCGATATCGCCAGGCTCACCGATGATCTCAAACGCGCCGCGCCCAATGCCGTGCTGGACGATCATCGCCGCTGGATTTCGCGTTTGCGCGGGTTGGCCGATGCGGTGCGCTGGTCGGCGTACGGCATCCTGCTGTTGATCGCGGGCGCGACCGCCGCGGCGGTGTCCTTCGCCACGCGCGCCGGCCTGGACGCGCATCACGAAATGGTGGCGCTGCTGCACCAGATGGGCGCGCTGCCCGGTTTCATCGCCCGCGCGGTGGAATGGCATTATTTCATCTCGGCCTTGTTCGCCGCCGCTTTGGGCACCGCATTCGCGGGCCTGTTCTTTCTGGGCGCGGGAGGCCTTGAAGTCTTCGGGCTGGAAGCGGTGCCGTTCCTGCCACCGCTGTCGCTGACATGGACCGAATTCCCCTGGCTGGCGCTGGTGCCGGTCGTCACATCGCTGATCGCCTGGGCCACGGCGCGGTTTTCGGTCCTGTCGGTGGTTAAGGCCATTTACTAGGCTCGCGCTTGAGCACGGTGAACCCGGTTTGCTATCCTTGGCGCAAGGAGCCTTGCTTTGCGCGTTTTTCTGTCCGTCATCATCGCCGCGTTGCTCGCCTATGGAATCGGCTTTTTGCTGTTCGTGAGCAATCTGCCGCCCGAGCTTGCCACGCATCCCAAAGCGGACGGCATCGTTGTGCTGACCGGCGGCGATGAGCGGCTGGAGACGGCGGTGGCGATGCTGGAAGGCGGCGCGGCCAAGCGGCTCCTGGTCAGCGGCACCGCCATCTCGGTCACCAAGGAGACGGTCGGCAAAATTTCCGGCGGCGGCCAGCGCTTCGACTGTTGCGCCGACATCGGTTATGCCGCCGAAGACACCCACGGCAATGCCGAGGAAGCCACCACCTGGACGCGCGAAAACAAATTCAACAGCTTGATCATCGTCACGGGTCGCCACCACATGCCGCGCGCCTTGCGCGAATTCTCCACCCGGATGCCCGACATCACCCTGATCCCCTACCCGGTGGACCAGAGCGGCGTCGATCTGGGCGGCTGGTGGCAACGCCCGCGCACCGTTCAGTTCCTGCACCGTGAGTATGTCAAGTATCTCGCCAGCCTGGTGACCACGCGCCTGGCCAGCGTATGACAGCGTTTCGCTCTCTGATTTTTCTTGTGTGGTTCGCCACGCTGTCTCTTCTGATGTCGCTGCTGCTGTGGCCGGTGCTGGTATCGCGCAGCGCCACCCTCTGGCTGTCGCGCACATGGGCGCGCGCCACGCTGTGGGGCCTCAAGGTTTTCGCGGGCATCGGGTTTGAAGTGCGCGGGCTTCCCCCGACGGGCCCGGTGCTGGTCGCGTCCAAGCATATGAGCATGTGGGACACGCTCGCTTTGTTCCTGGTGCTGGACAGTCCCAGCATCGTGCTCAAGCGAGAGCTGCTCTACATTCCATTTTACGGCTGGTTCCTGTGGCGGGCGGCCGCCATTCCGATTGACCGCAGCGCCCGCGCCAGCGCGCTGCGCAAGATGAGCCAGGCCGCAAAACACGCGCTGGGCGAAGGCCGCCCCCTGCTGATCTTTCCCGAGGGTACCCGCAAGAAGCCGGGCGCGGCGCCGGACTACAAGCCGGGCGTGGCAGGGCTGTACGGCATGCTGGAGGTGCCTTGCGTGCCCGTGGCGCTGAATTCGGGCGTCTACTGGACCAGCTTTCTCAAGCATCCCGGCACCATCACGCTGGAGTTCCTGGAGGTCATTCCGCCGGGGCTCAAGCGCGGCGCGTTCATGGCGCTGCTGGAAAAGCGCATAGAAACCGCCACCGCTGCTCTTTTACCCTGATTTTTCAAACCGTTAGCGGTCTTGTGCGTTGGGTAAGCATGCCTATCTAATACGGTGGCGCGCCCGCCCCTGATATAATTTTTACCGGACAGCCATGAGCGATATTTCCGCGCAAATCTGGAACCTGAAATACCGGCTGAAAGCGCCGGATGGCACGCCCGTGGACCGCGACGTGGCGCAAAGCTGGGCCCGCGTGGCGCTGGCGCTGGCCCAGGCCGAAGCGCCCGAACAGCGCACCGCGCGCGCGCGCGAATTCGCCCAGGCGCTGGCGGGTCACAAATTCCTTCCGGCGGGACGGATTTTGGCGGGCGCCGGCACGGGCCGCGCCGTCACGCTGTTCAACTGTTTTGTGATGGGCACGATCGAAGATTCCATGGAGGGAATTTTCGGCGCCCTGCGCGAAGCCGCGCTGACGCTGCAACAGGGCGGCGGCATCGGCTATGATTTTTCAACCTTGCGGCCCAAGGGCGCGCTGGTGAAGGGCGTGGGTGCCGACGCCTCGGGCCCCGTGTCTTTCATGGATGTGTGGGACGCGATGTGCCGCACCATCATGAGCGCCGGGTCGCGGCGCGGCGCGATGATGGCGACGCTGCGCGTCGATCATCCTGATATCGAGGATTTCATCACCGCCAAGCGTACGCCGGGGCGGTTGTCCAATTTCAACCTGTCGGTTCTGGTCAGCGATGCCTTCATGGCGGCGGTCAAGGCCGATGCCGACTGGGATCTGCAATTCGGCGGCAAGGTGTATCGCACCCTCAAGGCGAAAGCCTTGTGGGAGCGCATCATGCGCTCGACCTATGATTATGCCGAGCCGGGCGTGATCTTCATCGACCGCATCAACAACGCCAACAATCTGGGCTATTGCGAAAGCATCGCCGCCACCAATCCCTGCGGTGAGCAGCCCCTGCCGCCCTATGGGGCCTGCCTGCTGGGGTCGATCAACCTGGCCAAGCTGGTGCGCCACCCGTTCGAGGACGCCGCCGTGCTGGACATGGCAGAGCTGGATCGGCTGGTCGCCAGCGCCGTGCGGATGATGGACAATGCCATCGATGTGTCGCGCTTCCCGCTGGATGCGCAATATGCCGAAGCCAAGGCCAAGCGCCGCATCGGGCTGGGCGTCACCGGCCTGGCCGACGCGCTGATCTTCTGCAAGGTCCGTTATGGTTCGCCGCGCAGCCTGGAGCTGATACGCCTGTGGCTGGCTGCCATCAGCCATGCCACCTATCGTGCGAGCGTAGAGCTCGCAAAGGAAAAGGGCGCGTTTGCGCTCTTTGACATGAATCCCTATCTGTCGCGGCCCCATATCCAGGCGCTGCCGCCCGACATCTACAACGCCATCGCTGCCCATGGCATCCGCAATGCGCTGCTGACCTCCATCGCGCCCACCGGCACCATTTCGCTGTTCGCGGACAATGTCTCCAGCGGCATCGAGCCGGTCTTCGCCTTCAGCTACAAGCGCAAGGTGACGCAGCCCGACGGCAGCAAGCGCGAGGAAACCGTCAGCGATTATGCCGTGCGGCTGTTCCGCGAAAAGTTCGGCGAGGATGCCGCGCTGCCCGATTACTTCGTCACCGCCCAGACGCTGGCACCCTCCGATCACCTGGCGGTGCAGGCCGCAGCCCAGCCCTTTATCGACAGCGCCATTTCCAAGACCATCAACATGCCGGAAACGATTTCCTTCGAGGATTTCGCCCATGTCTATCTGGAAGCCTATGAATCGGGCTGCAAGGGCTGCACCACCTATCGCCCCAACGATGTGACCGGTTCGGTCCTGTCGGTTGATGAACCGCAGAGTGCCGTTCCCGCCCAAGCCGCGAAGACGCAAAATGAACCGGAATTGCCCCTGCCCGCGCCTGAACCGCGCGGCGGCGTGGTGTACATGACAAAGCCGCTGGACCGTCCGGCGGAACTGCTGGGCCGTACCTACAAGATCAAATGGCTGGACAGCGACCATGCTTTTTACATCACCATCAACGATATCGAGAAAGACGGGCGGCGGCGGCCGTTCGAGGTCTTCATCAACTCCAAGAATATGGAAGCCTATGCCTGGGCGCTGGCGCTGACCCGCATGATCTCGGCCGTGTTCCGGCGCGGCGGCGACATCTCCTTCGTGGTGGATGAACTGAAAGCCATTTTCGACCCGCGCGGCGGCCAGTGGATGAACGGGCGTTATGTGCCCTCGCTGCTGGCGGCGTTCGGCGAAGTGATTGAGCGGCACCTGATCGAGATCGGCTTTCTGGGCCAGCGCGGCCCGTCCATCCTGCCCGAGGCGGAAGTCCCGGCCGAAGGCGCGCGCGCCCGTTTCTGCCCGCGTTGCAGCGACGCCACCTTCGTCAAGCTGGAAGGCTGCGATTCCTGTTTGTCTTGCGGCTATTCAAAGTGTAGCTAACCGGTACGATGCAGTATTCCAGCCGCTTCTGGTTGTACGCTCCCTTCGCGGCAGTGGTGATCATCGCCACTGCGGTCGCGTATTTGTGGTGGCAGACCGCCGGCGCGCTGGAAAAGAAGCTGGCCGAAATCAAAGGCCGGCAGGCGATTCCCGGCATCACCATAGACTGGAAGACCGTGCAGATCGGCGGCTTCCCCTTCCGGGTCGACGCCAACTTCACCGGCTTTGAACTGAAGGGCGACGGCGCCTATGGGCCGCTGTTCTGGTCGACGGAAAAGTTTGCACTGCATGCCCTGACCTATGGCCGCAGCAGGACCGTATATGAAGCCGCCGGCAGGCAGGGGCTGGGCTGGACGGACGCGAGGGGCGTGGCCCATGCCATCCAGTTCCTGCCCGGCTCCCTGCATGGCAGCAGCATCACCGACGACAGGGGATTGGCGCGGTTCGATCTGGATATTGCCAATCCCGGCAACAAGCAGTTCACCGCCGCCCGCTTCCAGTTTCACATGCGCCGCGATGGCAGCAATCTGAACCTGATGGTGCGCGCCGATTCCGTCACCGGCTTCGGCGCGCCGCGCAAGCTGGTGCAGGCTTATGCCAGCCTCGACAAGGCCGATGCCATCGCGCCGTTTCTGCGCGGCGAGATGCCCTGGACCATGGCGATGGGCCTGTGGCGCGGCCTGGGTGGCAAGGCGACACTGTCGCAGACGGTCGAGCCTGAGCTCGCGGCCGAAATTCTGTCGCCGCTCTACTAGGTCTTTTTCTGGTCGCGGCCGAAGTTGGGCGCGGCGCATTCCTGGCCGATCTCGATGATCGCCTTGCGGATCGCGCGGTTCTTGCTGAACTTGTCGAACAAAAATTCGCCATCACCTTCGCGAACGGCATCCTGCAACTGGCGCAGGTCTTCGTTGAAGCGGTCCAGCATCTGCAGCACCGCATCCCTGTTGTTGAGGAAGACGTCGCGCCACATGATGGGATCGCTGGCGGCGATGCGGGTGAAATCGCGAAAGCCGGAGGCGGAATACTTGATCACTTCGCCTTCGGTCACCGCTTCCAGGTCATGGGCGGTACCGACGATATTGTAGGCGATCAGATGCGGCAGGTGCGAGGTGATGGCCAGCACCAGGTCATGATGCCCCGGCTCCATCGCATCCACCCGGCTACCCAGCCCTTCCCAGAAGGCGCGCAGCCGCGCCACGGCAGCGGAATCGGCGCCCGGCAGCGGCGTGATGATCGCCCAGCGGCCATCGAACAAAGTGGCGAAACCGGCTTCGGGGCCGGAAAATTCGGTGCCCGCGATGGGATGGGCCGGAATGAAATGCACGCCCGCCGGCACGAACGGCCCGACATCACGCACCACCGCGCCCTTGACCGAGCCAACGTCTGACAGGATCGCATCTTTGGCCAGATGCGGCGCGATCGCCTCGGCCACGCCTTTGTAGGCGCCAACCGGGGTGGCAAGGATCACCAGCTGCGCGTTTTTCACCGCCGCAGCGAGATCGTCATACACCTGATCGCAAAAGCCGATCTTGGCCGCACGGGCGCGCACATCGGCGCTGACATCGAAACCGGCGATTTCCTTCGCCAGCTTGCCGCGCCGCGCCGCATGGGCGATGGACGACCCGATCAAGCCCAGACCGATGATGGCGATCTTGTCGAACATCAGGCGGCCATGAATTCTTGCAGCAGCTTCACCGCCAGGCGGTTCTGCTCCTCGGTGCCGACCGTCATGCGCAGGCAATCGGGCAGATCATAGCTGGCGACGCTGCGCAGGATCACGCCACCCTTGTTCAAAAAGGCGTCGGCATTGGCCGCACTCTTTTCGCCCTTAGGAAAATGGATCAGCACGAAGTTGGCGACGCTGTCGTCGACGCGAAGACCCGTCTTGCGGATCTCCGCCGTGATCCAGGGCAGCCACTTGTTGTTGTGTTCGACAGCTTTCCAGAAATGCTCGCGGTCGCGCACGGCGGCGGCGCCCGCAAGCTGCTGTAGCAGTGCCGTGTTGAAAGGCCCGCGAATGCGATTGATCGCGTCGCAGATGGCGGCGGGACCATACATCCAGCCGATGCGCAGCCCTGCCAGGCCATAGAGCTTGGAGAAGGTGCGGGTCATCACCACATTGTCGAACTTGTGCGCCAGCTCGATGCCGGATTCGTAATCCTTGGCCGTGACGTACTCGGCATAAGCCGCGTCGATCACCAGCAGCACGCCCCTGGGCAGGCCGGCATGCAGCTTGGCCATCTCGTCGCGCGTCAGGTACGAGCCGGTCGGGTTGTTGGGATTGGCGATGTAGAGCATGCGGGTTTTCGGCGTCACCGCCGCCAGCATGGCGTCGACATCGACCTTCAGACCCGTATTGCTGTTCTTCTCCGGCACCACCACGGGGCGGGCGCTGTTGGCCAAGGTCGCGATCTTGTAGACCAGAAACGCATGCTGGCTGAAAATGACCTCATCGCCCGGCTGCAGATACGCATTGGCCAGCATGGTCAGCAACGCGTCCGAACCATCGCCCGAAGTGACGATGCGGGCGGGATCGAGCTTGTAGACCTCGCCGATGGCTTCGCGCAGCACGGCCGCCGAGCCTTCGGGGTACAACGCCAGGCTGGAGGTCGCCTCCTGCAGCGCCGCCAGCGTCGACGCCGAAGGTCCCAGCGGCGACTCGTTGGACGACAGTTTGAAGACCTTGGCCACGCCGGGCACGGCGGCGCGCCCGCCGACATAGGGCGAGATGTCCAGCAGGCCGGGCTTGGGTGTCGGGCTCATAAGCAAGGCTCAAAAAGGGCCGTATTGATAGGGCCGGATCGTCATAAAAGCAAAGCAGGGCTGGCATTCGTTGACGTACTGGCCCCCGTCCCTTACCTACCGTTCCCCAACCTTTGGATGAGGCAATGAGCGAAGCTCCCCGCTTCCTGCGCCCTGTAAAGACCGCCGCCAATGTCGGCATGGCGGTCACCTTCGACACGCCCCTACCACTGGACTGCGGCCGCACGCTGGCGCCCTTCACCGTCGCCTACATGACCTATGGCACGCTCAATGCCTCCAAGAGCAACGCCGTCCTGATCTGCCATGCCCTGACCGGCGACCAGTTCGTCGCCAGCGATCATCCCATCACCGGAAAGCCCGGCTGGTGGAACACCATGGTCGGCCCCGGCAAGCCGATCGATACCGACCGCTTTTTCGTGATCTGTTCGAACGTGATCGGTGGCTGCATGGGCTCGACCGGCCCGGCGGAAACCGATCCCGCCACCGGCCAGCCCTTCGGCCTGAATTTCCCGCTGGTCACCATCCGCGACATGGTGCGGGCGCAAAAGCGCCTGGTCGATCATCTGGGCATTGAAAAGCTGCTGGCGGTGGTCGGCGGTTCGATGGGCGGCATGCAGGTGCTGCAATGGGCGGCATCTTATCCTGACTGCGTGCGCGCCGTGGTGCCGATCGCCTGCGCCGCACGTCATAGCGCCCAGAACATCGCCTTCCACGAAGTCGGCCGCCAGGCGATCATGGCCGATCCTGACTGGCGGGGCGGCGAGTACCAGTTGCAGGGCACGCGACCGTCCAAGGGCCTGGCGGTGGCGCGCATGGCCGCGCACATTACTTACGTTTCGGAAATGGCGCTGCAGAACAAGTTCGGCCGCAACTTGCAGAATCGCGATGCCAAGTCGTTCCAGTTCACGCCCGACTTCCAGATCGAATCCTATCTGCATCACCAGGGCGCCAGCTTCGTCGACCGCTTTGACGCCAACTCCTACCTCTACATCACCCGCGCAATGGATTATTTCGATCTGGCCGAAGAGCATGGCGGCATGTTGTCGGAAGTCTTCCGCGTCAATGCCGCGCGCTTCTGCATCGTGTCATTCAGCAGCGACTGGCTGTTCCCGCCGTTTGAAAACAAGCGCATCGCCCATGCGCTGAATGCCGTGGCGGCGCAGGTCAGTTTTGTCGAGATTCGCAGTGACAAGGGCCATGACGCCTTCCTGCTGGACGAGCCGGAAATGTTCGCCACCGTCAGAGGCTTCCTCAATCACGCGGCGAGCGACCTGATATGAGTTTACGCCCGGATCTCAAGGCCATTGCCGATATGATCCGCCCCGGTTCGCGGGTGCTGGATGTGGGCTGCGGCGACGGCGCGCTGCTGGAACATCTGGTGCGCACCAAGAATGTCGATGGCCGCGGCATCGAGATTTCCCAGGCCAATGTGAATGCCTGCGTGGCGCGCGGCCTGGCCGTGGTGCAGGGCGACGCCGACAGCGATCTGGTGGATTACCCGGCGCAGGTTTTCGACGCGGTGATCCTGTCCCAGACCATCCAGGCAACGGAAAAGCCGCGTGCGGTGTTGAACCATCTGCTGCGCATCGGGCGGCGCACCGCCGTGTCGCTGCCCAATTTCGGCTATTGGAAAGTGCGGCTGGCGCTGCTCTCCGGCGGGCGCATGCCACGCACCTCGGGGCTGGATTATTCCTGGTCCGAAACGCCCAATATCCACCTTTGCACGCTCGCCGATTTCGTCGACCTGACGCGCGAGTGCGGTGCATCGATCGTGGAGGCCCATTCGCTGAATTCCGGTGGCACCACCACGCGCATCAATCCGGCGCGGCTGACCGACAGTTACATGGGCCCCAACCTGTTTGCGCAGGGCGCCATTTTTCTTCTGAAGAAAAATTAAAATCAGTGGCAGTTTTTAGTTTGGCCTTTGCCGTCTGCGGCAGGCCGGGCGGCGCGGCGGCGGCGTAAAGCGACTTGGTCGCTTCCACCACATGCACCCCGCCCATGCCGGGAAACATGCGCGCGCCAAATGCTTCCCAGCTCGCGCCGCTGCCGGTGAGGCTGCTCATCGGCGGCGCATACAGGCCGCGCTCCCAGCGCGAGGGGTGAAACAACGCGCCTTTCAAAATTCCGTCCAGTTCGTTCCGGGAAAAGGGACGGCCATGGCCGAAGGGCGAACGGTCGACCTGCGCCCACAGGCTGGTGCGGTTGGGCGCGATCAAAAGAATGCGCCCTTCCGGCGCCAGCACGCGCCACAGCTGGCGCAGCAGCGGCCGCAGGCTCTCTGCGCCTTCCAGTCCATGCACGATCAGGATGCGGTCGAAAAACACATCGGGGAACGGCAGGCAGTCTTCTTCGCAGAGTAACGCGGCGTTCTTTTCATCAGGCCAGCCGATGACACCCAGATGCGATGGCATGGCGGCGATGGCGCGCTCGGCATCGCCGAAAGCATCCAGATAGGGAACCGCATAGCCATAGCCCAGCAGCCGGCGCCCGCGCATGTTGGGCCAGAAATTGCGGATACGGCGCCTGATGACACGCCGCGCCATCTGGCCCAGCGGGGTATGATAAAAATCGGTCAGTTCGCGAACGTCCTGCGGCATGGGGCGATTAAACCCTTTCCGAGCGGTTGTTCATAGACGCGTGTCTGCTAGTCTTCGCGCCGCCCAAGGAGACGCCATGCCCAGCCCCGTCGAGATCGAAATTGTCCCCTGCCTGTCCGACAATTACGCCTACCTGGTGAAGACCGGCGATGTTTGCGCGGTGGTGGACCCGTCGGAGCCGGAGCCGGTCCGCGCGGCGCTGGCCAAGCGCGGCTGGACGCTGACCCATATCCTCAACACCCATCATCACCTGGATCATACGGGCGGCAACCTGACGCTGAAGGAAGAAACGGGCGCGGTGGTGGTCGGCCCGGCCAAGGATGCGGCGCGCATTCCCGGCATCGACAGCGGCGTGGAAGAAGGCTCGGACTGGTCGCTGGGCGATCACAAGGTGCAGGTTCTGGAAGTGCCGGCCCACACACGGGGCGCGATCACCTTCGTGATCGATGGCCATGCCTTTACCGGCGACACGCTGTTCACGCTGGGCTGCGGCCGCCTGTTCGAAGGCGATGCGGCGATGATGTGGGCCAGCCTGTCCAAGCTGATGAAGTTGCCGGACGACACCAAGATCTGGTGCGGCCACGAATATACCCAGAGCAACGGGCGCTTCGCCCTGAGCATCGAGCCTGGCAACCAGGCGCTGAAAGCCCGGATGGACGAGGTCAACGCCCAGCGGGCGGTGGGCAAGCCGACGGTGCCGGCGACCCTGGGCCTGGAGAAACAGACCAACCCGTTCCTGCGGCCGGACTCGGCGGAAATCCGCAAGAGCCTAGGCATGGAAAATCAGGACACCGTGGCGGTGTTCCACGAAATCCGCGAACGGAAAAACAACTTCTAATCCTGTTCCGGCTCGTCGCTGTCGAAGGGCGAGGTGACGATGTCGCCGGTGGTCGAAACCGCCGACACACCGGTGCGCACCACCGAACCGCCGACGCTGGCGACCGTGGAAACGGCGTCATAGGCCATGCAGCCCGACAGCAGAACGGCCATGGCGGCGAAGACCGCAGCGGTGACCGGAACGCGAATTTCATTATCCATGACGTGCCCCACTTGCCTTTATTTGCGGGCAGCTTAGCGTCCAAGGATCAAAATAAGCCTAACGGGAATCCCATGTCCGACGCGCTTTTCGTCACCAGGCTGCACCGCGGCCGTATCAGCGTGGCACAGGATCTGGAACGGACCTGCCTGGTGCTGGCTGCCGAGGACCGGGCGGGCCAGCGCTGGTCGCGCGAGCATGGCTATGGCGGCTACACCTCTTATGCCTCGCTGAACGACCTGACCCGCCGCGCGAGCGTGTTCGAAACCCTCGAAAAGGCCATCGCCAAACAGGTCGCCGTCTTTGCCCGCGAGCTGCAGTTCGACATGGCCGGACGGCGCCTGGCCCTCGACAGTTTCTGGATCAATGTGATGGAAAAGGGCGCCATCCATGCGCCGCACATCCATCCCCATTCGGTGATCAGCGGCACTTACTATGTGACGGTGCCGCCCAAATCCGGCGCCATCCGCTTTGAAGACCCGCGCCTTGCCATGCTGATGGCCGCGCCGCCCAAAAAGAAGAACGCCCGCCCCGAAAACCGCAGCTTCGTCGACGTCGAACCCAAGGCCGGCGCGTTATTGCTTTGGGAAAGCTGGCTGCGCCACGGCGTCGAACCCAACCGGGCGCGAACCCCGCGCATCTCTGTCAGTTTCAATTATCGGGTAGATTAGAAACGGAGCGCGCCATGGACGTCTTCACTGGCTCGATCGAATTGCAGATGCTGTTCTGTAGCGTGCTGCTGGGACTGGCGCAGTTGCTGGCCGCCGCCATGCTGTCGACGCGCGACAAGGGGGTGGCGCACAACCTGTCGCCGCGCGACGACCAGGGCGCGCCGGTATCAGTGCTGACCGGGCGGATGCAGCGCGCCTTCGCGAACTTTAAAGAGACGTTCGCCTTCTTCGCCGCTGCGGTGCTGCTGGTCACCATTCTGGGGCGGGAAAGCGAACTCAGCGCCTGGGGCGCGCAGCTCTATTTCTGGGCGCGGCTGGCTTATGTGCCGGTCTATGCCGCCGGCATACCGGGCCTGCGCAGCGCGATATGGACCGTGTCACTGGTCGGGCTGCTGCTGGTGCTGGCGTCGATCGCGTTCTAGGTCTGACGCCGCTTGATGATGGCGGCCAGCTTGTCGGGCAGCTTGGAGACGAAATGCTCGCGGTCCCAGGCCAGCTTGGCTTCGGCGAGAATCTTCTCCCGCGCTTCGGGCGGCAGATGCGGCCAGGCCGCCATCACGCCCGAACCCAGACGGCGCACCAGGCACTCGTCTTCCGCCGGATATTTGAAAACCTTGTCTTCGCCGAGCGCCATGTTCTTGGCCCTTCCTTTTTGAATGAACGATCGAACCGGGGCGAAGCGGGAACTTCGGCGCAGCGGCAGTATGGGCGGGGAGCAAAACTCAACCCGTTCAAAAGCCTAGAACAGGTCGAGCGCCGAATGGAATAGGAAAATCGCGCGGAACTTTGCGCGAAAGGCCTTAACGGCCACCCTTCTTTTTCTGGGCCTTGCGGGCGGCATAACGCGCGTCGCGCTTGGCCTTCTGCTCGAGTTCCAGCGCTTCCTGGGCGGCGATGCGTTCGGCATGCTCGCGCTCGGCCTGCGCCTTGGCTTCAATCTCTTCCTGGCGGCGGCGCTCTTCGTCTTCCTTGCGGCGCTTCTCGGCCTCGATGGCGGCGAGGCGCTTTTCCTCGGCGCGCTTGGCGGCGCGCTGCTCGCGCGCTTCGGCGATGGCCTTGCGCTCTTCGGTCTTGGATTCGAAATTGATCTTGGCGGCTTCGGCGCGGGCCTTGGCCTTGGCCAGCATTTCGGCGCGCGCCTTGGCGGCCGTATCCATGCGATCGTTGAACTTGGTCTCTTTAAAGCCGGCCATACGGTACGTTTTCTCTCAGGTTTCCAGAATGCGGAGATTGGGGGCGTGGGGGCGATTGGCGCTGTCCACCAGCACGACGCGCGGCTGCCAGACTTTCGCCTCCGCCTCGTCCATGCGGGCATAGGCGATGATGATCACCAGATCGTCTTTCTGGGCCAGGCGCGCGGCGGCGCCGTTGATGCCGATCATGCCCGAACCCGCGGGCGCGGGGATGGCATAGGTCGTAAAGCGGTTGCCGTTGTTGATGTTCAGCACATCGACCTGCTCATGGGGCAGGATGCCGGCGCGTTCCAGGAGCGCGGAGTCCACGCTGATGGAGCCTTCATAGTGAAGGTCGCACTGGGTCACCGTCGCGCGGTGAATCTTGCCCTTGAGAAGCGTCAGTTGCATCAGTTGTCCAAGAACGACCGCAGTTTACGCGACCGCGACGGGTGCTTGAGCTTGCGCAGCGCCTTGGCCTCGATCTGGCGGATACGCTCGCGCGTCACGCTGAACTGCTGGCCGACTTCTTCCAGCGTGTGATCGGTGTTCATGCCGATGCCGAAACGCATGCGCAGCACACGCTCCTCGCGCGGCGTCAGGGTCGCCAGCACGCGGGTGGTAGTTTCGCGCAGGTTCGCCTGGATGGCGGCGTCGATCGGCAGGACCACGTTGGGATCCTGGATGAAGTCGCCCAGGTGGCTGTCTTCCTCGTCGCCGATCGGCGTCTCGAGGCTGATCGGCTCCTTGGCGATCTTCAGGACCTTGCGCACCTTTTCCAGCGGCATGGCCAGGCGTTCGGCCAGCTCTTCGGGCGTCGGCTCGCGGCCGATTTCGTGCAGCATCTGGCGCGACGTACGCACCAGCTTGTTGATCGTCTCGATCATGTGCACCGGGATGCGGATGGTGCGCGCCTGATCGGCGATGGAGCGGGTGATGGCCTGACGAATCCACCAGGTCGCATAGGTCGAGAACTTGTAGCCGCGGCGGTATTCGAACTTGTCGACCGCCTTCATCAGGCCAATGTTGCCTTCCTGGATCAGGTCCAGGAACTGCAGGCCGCGGTTGGTGTATTTCTTGGCGATGGAGATCACGAGGCGCAGGTTGGCCTCGATCATTTCCTTCTTGGCGACGCCGGATTCGCGCTCGCCCTTTTGCACGGTCTGCACGTTGCGGCGGAATTCCGACACCGACTGGCGGGTTTCCGACGCCATCGCCTGGATGTCGTCGCGCAGCATCTTGATCTTGTCGCGCTCGTCAGTGACGAAATCGTGCCAGCCGACGCCCGAAAGACGGCCCACGCGGCGAGCCCAGTTGGGGTCCAGCTCGTTGCCGAAATACTGCTTGAGGAATTCGGCGCGCTCCACGCCATGGCTTTCCGCCAGGCGCAGCAGCTTGCCCTCAAGGCCGACCAGGCGCTTGTTGATGCCGTACATCTGGTCGACAAGCGCTTCGATACGGTTGTTGTTCAGCTTGAGCGACTTGACCAGGTCCATGGTCTCGTTGCGCAGCTTCTTGAAGCGGCGTTCCTGGCCCGTGGACAGCTCGTCGCTGGCCAGCGCGGCTTCCACCGACGCGTCCTGCAGCTTGCCCAGCTTCTTATAAAGATTGGCGATAGCATCCAGCGACGCCAGCACCTGCGGCTTCAGCGCGGCTTCCATCGCCGACAAGGGCAGATTGCCTTCATCGTCGAAATCATCGCCGTCATCGGCAGGGGCTGCGCCTTCGCCGCCCTCGCCGCCTTCACCTTCGGCTTTCGGTTCGGCGGGCTTGGGCGCCGGCTTGGGGGCTTCCGGCTTCTTGAATTCGGCGGGCGCGGCGACGTCGCCCGTGTTGAGCGGCTTGCCGTCGGGACCGACCGGCGGCGGCACATTGGCGGGCTGGCCATCGGGACCGGCGCCGTACATGGCTTCCAGGTCGATGATGTCCCGCAGAAGGACTTTGCCTTCGTTCAGTTCGTCGCGCCACACGGTCAGCGCTTCGAAGGTCAGCGGGCTTTCGCACAAGGCGCCGATCATCAGCTCGCGGCCGGCTTCGATGCGCTTGGCGATGGCGATTTCGCCTTCGCGGCTGAGCAGCTCGACGCTGCCCATTTCGCGCAGGTACATGCGCACCGGATCGTCGGTGCGGTCATACTGTTCGCCGGCCTTGGCGGTGGTGGCCAGCGCCTTGCTGCCGCCATCGGCGGCGACAATGGCGCCACCCTCTTCGCCTTCCTCGGCTTCTTCGCTTTCGATGACGTTGATGCCCATTTCATTGAGCAGCGCCATCGTGTCTTCGATCTGCTCGGACGAGGTCTTGTCCGACGGCAGCACTTTGTTCAGTTCGTCATAGGTGACGTAGCCACGGGCTTTCGCCTTGGCGATCATCTTGCGGACGCCGACATCCGACATGTCGAGCAGCGGCGAATCCGCATCGCCCGGCGTTTCGTTCTCGCCCGGCTTCTTGGGCGCGATCTTGTTGGACTTGGGCGGCGTCACGACGACCGGCGCCGCCTTGGGATCGACCTTGCCCTTGGCCTTGAGAAGCTTGGCGTCTTCCTTGGCCTTGGCGGCGATCTGCGCCTTGGTCAGTTTTTCGACCTTCTCGGGCTTCTTGGGCGCGGCCTTGACGGCAGCGGCCTTCACGGCCGCTTTGGCTTTGGGATCGGGCTTGGCAGACTTTGCGGCAGCCTTGACGGGCTTCGCGGATTTCTTGGCCGGCGATGCCTTGGACGCCGCGGCTTTCGCAGCCGGCTTCTTGACGGGCTTGGCCGGTTTCTTCGAAGAGGCTTTCGTCACTCGTGCACTACCCTAAATGTTGCCGCGCCCATCATTTGGCCGGTCTGAAAGCGCTCTGCGACGCTCCAGCAGGCGCCGCGCATCAATCGGGTGCCCCGCCAGCTCTCGCAAATCCGCAACTGCGCGCTGAAAACTGGCAAGGGGGTCGTCGACCGCAGAACCCGCAAAACGCGCGAGCAGTTCGGCCATTCCCTTACGGGTGAAATGGGCTTGAACCCCAGCTTTTTCAAGGCTGGAGCCGGAAGCGGCGAGGTTTAGAAGTTCGTGGCGCAGCCTGTCAAGCGAAGGGTCCTGCAGGTCCAGAACAGCCAGCAATTCAGCTTCCGCGAGTGCGATTTCCGGGGATTCAACCAGAAGGCGTCCAAGTTCCGCCTCCTTGGCCGCCCGCACCCCCGCCTGCCCCGACCGCACCAGGGCGCTGGACTGGACGCTGGAGGATACCGCCTCCGGGCTGCCCGGCAGGGGGCGGGGTTTGAAGTCGCCCCGGAATTTGCCGCCGCCCACCCCAGGCCGGAACGCCGTGCGGGGTGCGCCGCGCGCGGGGCCGGGCGCGGAGCTGCGCTTTTTGAAATTCTCGAACACAAGCTGGTCGAAGCCGCGGCGGTAATAGTCGGCCACCTTGCCGTCGGTGATGCGGTCGACGATCTCCTTGAGGTAGTGCTCCAGCCCGGCGCGGCGCTCGGGGGTGGACAGGTCCTTGCCTTCGGTTTCGGCGCGCCACAAAAGCTGCGACAGCGGCAGCGCGGTTTCCAGTTGCACCGCCATGGCGCCGGCGCCGTTATGGGCGATGAAGCTGTCGGGATCTTCGCCGTTGGGCAGGAAGACAAAGCGCAGACTGTATCCGGCCTTCAGATGCGGCAGCGCCAGGTGCGCGGCGCGGTGCGCAGCCTTCAAGCCGGCAGCGTCACCGTCGAATGCCAGGATCGGTTCGGGCGCGGTGCGCCAGAGCAGATGCAACTGGTCTTCGGTCATCGCCGTGCCCAGCGGCGCCACGCTATGGGTGAAACCGGCGCGCGCCAGCGCGATCACGTCCATATATCCTTCGGCGACGATGATGGTGCCAGCCTTGATGGCGGCGGCGCGGGCGGTCGCAAAGTTGTAAAGCTGCGAACCCTTGGAAAACAGCGATGTTTCGCCGGTATTGATGTATTTGGGCTTGGCGTCGGCTTCCAGCGCGCGCGCGCCGAAGGCGACGATGCGGCCGCGCCCGTCGCCGATGGGAAACATCAATCGGTTGTAAAAGAAGTCGCGCATGGGGCGGCCATCTTCGGCCGCGCGCGCGAGCCCTGCGGCGATGATGTCGTCCTGGGTGACGTTCTGCGCCGTGAGATGATTGATCAGCGCATTGTTGCCGCCTGGCGAATAGCCCAGGCGGAACTGTTTCGCCGCGGCGCCATCCAGCCCGCGGCCTTTCAGATAGTCGCGCGCCTCGCGGCCCGCCGGTTCGAACAGTTGCGCTTCATAGAATTTCGCCGCCAGCTCGACCACGTCATAGAGCGACTTCTTTTTCTGCTCGCGCTCTTCGTCTTCGGGCGACCATTTGGGCAGTTCGACGCCGACTTCAGCGGCCAGCTTTTCCACGCTTTCGGGAAAGCTCAGGCCCTCAGTTTCGATCAGCCATTTGAAGGCGTCGCCGCCCTTGCCGCAGCCGAAGCACTTGTAGAGACGGCGCTCATTCTCGACCTTGAAGCTGGGGGACTTTTCGGCATGGAACGGGCAGCAGCCCCACATCACCCGGCCCTTGCGGACCAGCTTGACGCGGCGGCCCACCAGCGCGACCAGATCGGTCCGCCGCCGGATCTCCTCCAGCAATCCCTCGCCATAGCGCATGGGGCTATTCTAGGCAGGAAAAGAGCGGTTCTGCCCGCCTTTGGGGCTTGGCGCCTGTGCATGGTTTCTTTAACTTCGGATGTCACATTGCCATCCAGGGTTGTACTTGGGCGACATGGACTACCAGTTACCCTCTGATTCCGCTGAGGATCCGCGCTGGAAGCTGCTGGAGGCGACCTGCGATCGCCTGGCCCTCGCCGCCAGCCAGGACGATGTCATCGAAATCGTGCGCAGCTGTGCCCGCGCCGTTTTATCGGCCGACGGCGTCACCTTCGTGCTGCGTGAAGACACCCGCTGCCATTATGTCGAGGAAGACGCCATCGGCCCGCTGTGGAAGGGGCAGAAGTTCCCGATAACGGCCTGCATCTCGGGCTGGGCGATGATGAACAGGAAAGCCGCCATCGTTCCCGATGTTTTCGCCGACGAACGCATTCCGCAGGAAGTCTATCGCAAGACCTTCGTGCGCTCGCTGGTGATGGCGCCGGTCGGCATGGATTCACCCGTGGCAGCCATCGGCGCATACTGGCGCGACAAGACGGTGATTTCGGCGCGCGAAGCCGCCGCCGTTGAAACCTTGGCAACCCTGGTGGGCGAAGCCCTGATGCGCACTCGCCTGGCGGCCTGAAGCGGAATATATTTCCCCAGCATGAGCCGCTTTGAACATTCCGAATTTGTGCGCAGCGCGCTGTTGAGCGACGCGCAGCAGCGGCTGACACTGGCCCATACCCAGGCGGCGATTGTCGAAGAGGTGCGCAAGACGGCGCGCACCATCTGCCAGAGCGACGGCATCACCTTTGTGCTGCGCGACAGCGATGCCTGCCACTATGTCGAGGAAGATGCCATCGCGCCCTTGTGGAAGGGCAGGACGTTTCCGCTGGAAAGCTGCATCTCCGGCTGGGCGATGATGAACGGCCAGACCGCGGTGATCGAGGATGTGTTCGACGATCCGCGCATTCCCTACGACGCCTATCTGCCGACCTTCGTCAAAAGCATGATCATGACGCCGCTGGGCGAGCGCAACGTTGCCGCGATGGGCGCCTACTGGAAAGAAAAGCGCAGCTTTTCCGACCTGGAAATCATGAGCGTGAAGACCTATGCCGCGATCGTGGGCCGCGCGCTGTCGGAAGCCCTGAAATAGGCCCGCGCTAGAGTTTTTTCATGAAGTGGAACGACACGATGGGCATGCCCATCCGGAAATAGAATTTGTGCGCGCCGGTGCGGTGCGTGCCTGAATCCAGCCGCACGCATTCGCATTTTTCATCCCGCGCCAATTGTTCGATCCAGCCCAGCAGCGTTTCGCCATGACCTTTTGAGCGCCGGTCTTCGCGCGTCACCAGATCGTCGACATACAGCGTCCTGCCGGTGGCCATGCAGTCCAGCGTGCGAAAGCCTGAAACCGCAACGATCTCGCCGCCCTCTTCCAGATAGGCGAGCCGCCATTTCTCGTCGGCCTGCTGGCGTTTGGCACGCGCGACGAACTCGTCTTCGCCAATGGCGGGGCGCAACTGCTGCATCACCGCGGCGCAGCGGCGGATATCGGCATCGCTGACGGCGAGCTTGACGCTCACTTGCCGCTAAGCGCGTCTTTGGTGGCGGCAGAGGCCTTGCTGAAATCCATCTGCCCGGCGAAGCGTTCTTTCAGCACCGCCATCACCTTGCCCATGTCCTTGACCGACGTGGCGCCGACTTCGGCGATGGTCTTGGCCACGGCGTCCTTCAGCGCGGCATCATCCATCTGGGCAGGCATGAAGGTGCGGATCACCGCGATCTCCTCGCGTTCGCCAGCGGCCATTTCCGGGCGGTTACCCGCGTCGAAGGCGGTGGCGGATTCCTCGCGCTGCTTGATCATCTTGGCCAGCAGGGTGAGGATATCGTCGTCGCCCACCAGGTCCTTGTTGGTTTCGCTGCGCGCGGCGATGTCGCGATCCTTCAGCGCGGCCAGGATCAGGCGCACGGTGGCCAGGCGCTTGGCGTCCTTGGCCTTCATCGCCTCTTTCATGGCGTCGTTAAGCTGAAGGCGCAGGGACATGGGATTCTCTTTCGAATAACGCGCCCGGAACCTAACGGGAATCGGTGGATAATTCCAACACATTGATTTTGCTGAATAAGTTTGGGTTGACGCGAGGGAAGGCGCTCCCTATTTTCGCGCAAATTCGAGGCCTCCCATGACCGATGCATCAAAAGCCCACTCCGCCGCCGCGGGGGACGTGTTTTCGCGCGCGCCCTTCAGCAAAGGAGGCCTGATGCTGGCGGACGGCACCTTCTTCGAAGGCACCGGCTTCGGCGCGGTGGGATGGGCCATCGGCGAAGTCTGCTTCAACACCGCCATGACGGGCTATCAGGAGATCCTGTCCGATCCATCTTATGCAGGCCAGATCGTGGCCTTCACCTTCCCGCATATCGGCATCGTCGGCACCAATGACGAAGACATCGAAACCGTGACGCCGGTGGTGCGCGGGCTTGTGGTGCGCGCCGATGCGGCGCACCCGTCCAACTATCGCAGCCTGCTGGCGCTGGATGGCTGGCTGAAGAAGCACAACATTCCCGCCATCGCCGGCATCGACACCCGCGCCCTCACCTCGCTGATCCGCGAAAAGGGCATGCCGCATGGCGTGGTGGTCAATCTGGGCGACGGTGAGCTGGATCGCGAGGCGCTGATCGCGCAGGCCAAGTCGTTCGCCGGTCTGGAAGGCCTGGACCTGGCCAAGGATGTGTCCTCGACCCAGACGTATAAGTGGAGCGAGATGCCCTGGGCCTGGAATGAAGGCTATGCCACCGAGGGCAAGCCGACGTTCCGCGTCACCGTCATCGACTATGGCGTAAAGCGCAACATCCTGCGCCTGCTCGCAGGCATGGGCGCGGACATCACCGTCGTTCCCGCCAATTCCACCGCCGAAGACGTTTTAAAGCACAAGCCGCATGGCGTGCTGCTGTCGAATGGTCCGGGCGATCCGGCGGCGACGGGCGCTTATTCCATTCCCACCATCCAGGGCGTGATCAAGGCCGATGTGCCGGTGTTCGGCATTTGTCTGGGCCATCAGATGCTGGGCCTGGCGCTGGGCGCGAAAACCAAAAAGATGGCGCAGGGCCATCACGGCGCCAATCATCCGGTGAAGGATTTGACCACGGGTAAGGTGGAAATCGTCTCGATGAACCACGGCTTCACGGTCGACCGCGAGAGCCTGCCCAAGGGCGTGAGCGAGACGCATGTCTCGCTGTTCGATGACACCAATTGCGGCATACGGCTGGATGGCAAGGACGTGTTCAGCGTCCAGTACCACCCCGAAGCCTCACCCGGCCCGATGGATTCGCACTATCTGTTCGAGCGCTTTGCCGAAGCGGCGAAGAAGCGGGCCTAGCGCACCAGCTCCACAACATCCAGCAACGACTCCTGCACCGCCGGAATTTCCAGCCGCAGGTGATTGTTGCCGATGCCGGTGAGCAGGCCGATCTGGTCGTCCGGCGTGACGGCAGCGCCGATCGACGGCGTGCGGCCGGAATACGGATCGATGCGTTCGCCGCGCACGGCCGAGGAACCCAGGTAAACCCAGGCGCCCTTTTCCGGATACAGGAAGCCGCCCATGCGCTGGCTGCCGTTCAGTTTCTCGAACACCAGCCCGCCATTGTGGGGACGGATGCGGCAGTTGAACCACTGGTCATAGACCATATAGGCGCTCATGCCGCCCAGCTTGAACTGGCGGCAGCGCCAGTTGCCGATCATGGCATTGGCGGGAATGGCGCGGCCTTCGCGCTGCATCACGCGCGGGATAACGCGCCAGTCGCCGCGGCCTTCGCCGGTGCGGGCATCTTCCATGGCGCGCGCGCGGGTCTGCGGCAACTGCACCAGGCGGTCGATATCGGGGGAAGAAGCAATGCTCTGCCAGTTGGCAAGAACAGGTGTGGCGACGCCCAGCGTCAGGGCTGTCGCCAAAAATACGTCATGAATCCGCACGCCCATCGGGATGCTCCTGGCCATTCTCGGGCGGAGTCCATCCGTTCAGATCCGCGGTCGGCGGCATGCCGATCACGTTGAAGCCGGAGTCGACGAAATGAATTTCGCCGGTGACACCACCTGCCAGGTCACTAAGCAAGTACAATGCCGCTCCGCCGACATGGTTAAGTTCCACGGTTCGCTTGAGCGGGGCGTGCGCCTTGTTCCATTTGAACACGGTGCGGGCATCGCCCACGGCCGCGCCCGCCAGGGTGCGCATCGGC
Source organism: uncultured Alphaproteobacteria bacterium (assembly GCA_903837555.1). Lineage (GTDB taxonomy): Bacteria > Pseudomonadota > Alphaproteobacteria > Micropepsales > Micropepsaceae > Rhizomicrobium. Next base: position 16,327 of record CAILUV010000084.1, on the reverse strand, counting down.
CCGGCGGAGATGGCATTCACGCGGATATTGTCGCGGCCAAGGTCGGCCGCGAGATAGCGAACGCTGGCTTCCAGCGCTGCCTTTGCAATTCCCATGACATTGTAGTTCGGCATCACGCGCTGGGCGCCAAGGTATGAAAGGGTTACCAGGCTGCCGCCCCTGGTCATCATCTTGGCGGCGCGGTTGGCCACGGCGGTGAAGGAATAGCAGGAAATATCGAGGCTTTTCGTGAAGTTGGCGCGGCTGGTGTCGACGTAACGGCCCTTGAGTTCGTCGCGGTCCGAGAAAGCCAAAGAGTGCACCAGGAAGTCGATGGTGCCCCATTGCGCCTTCAGATTGGCGAACACGGCGTCGAGCTGTTCGTCGCTTTCGACATCGGCGGGCAGCACGATGGACGAGCCGATCGAGGCTGCTAGCGGCTTGAGCCGCTTGGCCTGGGCGTCGCCCTGATAGGTAAAGGCAATTTCGGCGCCCTGGCTGCTGAGCATCTGGGCGATGCCCCAGGCGATGGAATGGTCGTTGGCCACCCCCATGATCAGGCCGCGCTTGCCGGCCATCAGTCCGGATTTGGCTTCAGCCATGATGTGATCCCGCGGGGTTTTCTGTTCCATTCTGGGACATCACTTTTCAAAGCGCTGGAAGACCAGCGAGGCATTGGTGCCGCCAAAGCCGAAGCTGTTCGACAGGGCGACGTTGATGGTGGCGTTGTCGATGCGCTTGCGCACGATGTTGGCGCCTTCGACAGCCGGATCGAGGGTCTGGATGTTGGCGCTTTCGCAGATGAAGTTGTTCTGCATCATCAGCAGCGTGTAGATCGCCTCATGCACGCCGGCCGCGCCCTGACTATGGCCGGTCAGCGACTTGGTGGCGCTGATCGCGGGCGTCTTGGCGCCGAAAACTTCCTTGATGGCGTTGATTTCGGGAATGTCGCCCACTGGCGTCGAGGTGGCGTGGGGATTGATGTAGTCCACCGGCGCCTTGATGCCCTCCAGCGCCATCTTCATGCAGCGCACCGCGCCTTCGCCCGACGGGGCCACCATGTCGGCGCCGTCGGCGGTGGCGCCATAGCCCACCAGCTCGGCATAGATTTTCGCGCCGCGCGCCTTGGCGTGTTCCAGTTCTTCCAGAACCAGAATGCCGCCGCCGCCGGAGATCACGAAACCGTCGCGGTTCAGGTCATAGGCGCGCGAAGCGCTTTCGGGTGAGGTGTTGTACTTGGACGACATCGCACCCATCGCATCGAACAGTTCGCTGAGCGTCCAGTCGAGTTCCTCGCCGCCGCCCGCAAACATTACGTCCTGCTTGCCCCACTGGATCAGTTCAAAGGCATTGCCGATGCAGTTGGCCGAGGTCGAGCAGGCCGACGATATGGAATAGTTATAACCCTTGGTCTTGAACCAGGTGGACAGGTTGGCGCTGACCGTCGAGGACATCGCCTTGGGCACCGCGAACGGCCCGACGCGCTTGGGCGAATTGTTCTGGCGGGTGATGTCGGCGGCCTGGACGATGGCCTTTGTGCTGGGACCACCTGATCCCACGATCAAGCCGGTGCGCGGATTGGAAACGAGATCCTCGCCCAGCCCGGCATCGGCAATCGCCTGGTTCATCGACACCCAGCAGTAACCGGCGCCATCGCCCTGGAAGCGGCGGGCTCTGCGGTCCACGACTTCGTCCAGGTTGATCTTCAGGCTGCCATGCACCTGCGAGCGAAAACCCAGGCGGATGTAATCTTCCGCCGCGACGATGCCCGACCGCGCAGTACGCAGCGAATCGGTGACTTCATCGGCATTGTTGCCGATGGAGGACACGATGCCGAGGCCGGTAACGACCACTCTTCTCATGGAATTCCTCGAAACGTCAGGCGGATGCGGGCACCGCGCTACCCTGTGCCAAGGCGGCGGCTTCGTCGGTGAACAGGCCGACGCGCAGACCCTTGGCTTCGTAAATGATCTTGCCGTCGACCTTCATGGTGCCATTGGCGATGCCCAGCACCAGCTTGCGCATGATCACGCGCTGCAGGTCGACGATGTAGGTGATCTTCTTGGCGGTGGGCAGCACCATGCCGGTGAACTTCACTTCGTCCACGCCCAGCGCGCGGCCACGGCCCTTGCCGCCCATCCAGCCCAGGAAGAAGCCGACCATCTGCCACAAGGCATCCAGGCCCAGGCAGCCGGGCATCACCGGGTCGCCTTCGAAATGGCATTTGAAGAACCAAAGGTCGGGATTGATGTCGAACTCGGCGATCACCTGGCCTTTGCCGGCTTCGCCGCCATCGGCGGTGATGGTGGTGATGCGATCGAACATCAGCATCGGAGGCATGGGCAATTGGGCGTTGCCGGGACCAAACAGATCGCCGCGGGCGCAGGCCAACAGGCCCTGAAGGTCAAAACTGGATTTCCGCAACGGCTGGTCCACTTTCCTGTCCCTTGAAAACTCTGGGGTTTCCCGATCGGTTCCCTACCCCAAAAGGCCGGGCCGGGCTACCGCCAAACGCCCCTTGCTGCTTAGAAGCGTTCTAAGATATATTCTCGTCTCAGTTTAGCAGGGTTGGCGGCCACCGCACAGGTTGCGCCACCCAAGAGGAACCGGCCCGATGGGCAAGACTTTGCGTGATTCCAGCAAGGATGCGGCGGCCGCCGCCACGCTGCGGCTGCGCCATGCCGGCCTGCGTCCCACCCGCCAGCGGGTCGAGCTGGCCAGCCTGTTGTTCAAAAACTGCGACCGGCATGTGACGGCGGAAAGCCTGCACGACGAAGTGACTGATGCGGGCCTGAAGGTTTCGCTCGCCACCGTCTACAACACGCTGCACCAGTTCACCGAAGCGGGCCTGTTGCGCCAGGTGATCGTGGATTCGGCGCGCAGCTATTTCGACACCAATACGGGCGACCATCAGCACTTCTTCCTGGAAAGCGAAGGCATGCTGATCGACATTCCGGGCGAAAGCATCGCCGTGGCCGGTGTTCCCGCGCCGCCGCCGGGACTTTCGGTGGATCGCGTCGATGTGGTCATCCGCGTAAAGCGGGCATAGACCCGCCTCCCCCGCGCGTGCGCAGCACGCAGGTGGGGAGGTGGTTTCAGCGTGCGAAGCGAAGCTTCGCGCAAAGCTGAAACCGGAGGGGGCTAGATGAGAATTATTCTCACAGTTTAGAATAGTTCTAATCCCGTTGACAAGCTCGCGGGCGAGGGACAGTGTTTGCGCCGCAGTTTCATGGAGAGGCACATGCCCGCACTCAAAGACACCAAGACCTGGGAAAATCTCAAAGAGGCCTTCGCGGGCGAAAGCCAGGCGAACCGCCGCTATCTTTATTTCGCGCAGAAGGCCGACGTTGAAGGCCATAACGATGTCGCCGCCGTGTTCCGCTCCACCGCCGAAGGCGAAACCGGTCACGCCCACGGCCATCTGGAATATCTGGAAGAAGTCGGCGATCCGGCGACCGGCGAGCCGATCGGCGCCACCGACGCCAACCTGAAGGCGTCGATCGCGGGCGAGACCCACGAATATACCGACATGTATCCGGGCATGGCCAAGACGGCGCGCAGCGAAGGCTTCGACGAAATCGCCGACTGGTTCGAAACCCTGGCGAAAGCCGAGAAGAGCCATGCCGGCCGCTTCCAGAAGGCCCTCGACACGCTCGGCAAGTAATTGACGGGTTAAAACGATCCCAGCCGCGCGAACCGAAAGCTTCGCGCGGCTGTTTTTCTTTCAGCGCATTCTTCAGCAGCGGATAGCGTCATGACCGGCGAAGGCAGTCTCCAGGCCCCCACCCGCGAAATCATCAAGTGGCAAGACCCCGACTTCACCGATCCGGTGAAGCTGGACGAGGAGATGCGCCGCGTCTTCGACATCTGTCATGGCTGCCGCCGCTGCTTCAATCTGTGCGATTCCTTTCCGCGCCTGTTCGACCTGATCGACAACAGCCCCGCCGAAGATGTCGAAAGCCTGAAATCGGAAGATTTCAATCCCATCGTCGAAGCCTGCACGCTTTGCGACATGTGCTTCATGACCAAGTGCCCCTATGTGCCGCCGCATCCCTTCATGCTGGATTTCCCGCACCTGATGCTGCGCCACCGCTTTGCCAATGCCGGCAAGAACAAGGGCGAGTTCATCCAGAAGCAATTGGCCGAAATGGACCGCAACGGCGCGATGGCGCGGCCCCTGGCACCGCTGATCAACTGGGCCAGCAACGTCGAGAACAAGCTGACGCGCCCGGTGATGGAAAAAGTCACCGGCATCGACGCAAAAGCCCCGCTGCCCAAATTTCACAGCCGCACTTTCGTATCTGCCGACAAGCATGATGCGGGTACAGTCAACAGCGCCGCGCCCGCCTTCGGCAAACGCAAGGCCGCGCTCTATGCCACCTGTTTCGTCAATTACAACAAGCCCGAGACCGGCATGGATGCGCGCGCCGTGCTGAACCATATCGGCGTGGAAACCAAGGTCGCCTATCCCGGCTGCTGCGGCATGCCGTTCCTGGAACAGGCCGAGCTGGCGCGGGTCGCGTCCAACGCCGCCAAGGTTTCAAAGGAATTGGTCAAGCTGATCGATGACGGCTACGACATCGTCGCACTGACGGCATCCTGCGGCCTGATGCTGAAGTTTGAATGGGCGCTGATCGTGCCGGGCGACGAGAATGTAAAAAAGGTCGCCGAGCACACCTACGACATCGACGAGTATGTGGTGGATGTCGCCAAGAAGGACGGCCTGCCGGGCGGCATGACGCCGCTGCCTGAAGGCGTCACCGTGCACCTGGCCTGTCACGCCCGCGCCCAGAATATGGGTCCCAAGGCGGCAGAGATGCTGAAGATGATCCCCGAAACGCCCGTGGACGTGATCGAGCGCTGCTCTGGCCATGGCGGCACCTTCGGCGTGGTCAAGCCGACCCATGATGTCGGCGTCAAGGTGGGCCGCCCGGTGTTCCGCGCCGCCAACAGCCAGGCGCGCGGCCATATCGTGTCGGACTGCCCGCTGGCAGCGCAGCACATCGTGGCGCACACCGAGACGCCGGCGCGCGAATCCGAACATCCCATCCAGATCATGGCCCGTGCCTACGGCCTGAAAAAAGAATAGCGACATGCCCGAAAGCCAACGCCAGATCACGCCCGCCGACATTCTTTCGCCGACCGAGTATGACCAGCAGCGCAAGGCGCTGAAGGCCAACCTGATTCCGATGAAGAAGCTGCGGCGGATCGAGGTCGGCCCCTTCGCCACCTTCTATTTCGAGAATTACGCCACCATGTGGCTGCAGGTGCAGGAAATGCTGCGCATTGAAAAGGGCGGCGCCGAACAGATTCCAGGGGAGCTTGCGGCTTATAATCCACTGATCCCGCAGGGCGACGAACTGATCGCCACCCTGATGCTGGAGATCGAGGATGAAAAGCGCCGCAGCGCCACGCTGCTCACCCTGGGCGGGATCGAGGAAAGCGTCTTCCTGGAAATCGGCGCCGACACCATCAAGGCAACGCCCACCGAATATGACGACCGCACCACGCCCGACGGCAAGACTTCATCGGTGCACTGGCTGCGCTTCAAGCTGAATGCGGATCAGATCGCACGATTCAAAAGCGGCAGTGAACGGTTGGTGCTGGGCCTGAGCCACAGGAATTACGGTCATATGGCCGTGCTCGGCGCGGAGACGCGCGCGGCGCTGGCGAAGGATTTTGCCTAGAACTTGATGCGGCCTTCAACGATGTCGGCATGACGATCCGCCGTCAGGCGCTCATACTTGCCGCCCTCCGGCTCCAGGAAATAGAGGGGGTCGGCAATCGTGAGCGGATTGAAACCCTCGCGCACCAGATCGACCTTGCGCTGCTTGAAAGTGCCGGTGACGTCGAGACGCGGTGAAAGGCGCAGGAAGATGGGCCGCGCGTAATGCGCAAGCCGCGCTTTCATCCGCGGCGGCAGGTCGTCCAGGTTGAAATCGCCATTCACCACCAGCGCGGCCATGCCGGCGCGTCCATCCATGCCCGGCACGGCGACGCCATAGACGTTGGATTCCAGGATGCCCGGCACCGCCGACAGGGCGGCGCCGACTTCGCCGGTGGAGACATTCTCGCCCTTCCAGCGGAAGGTGTCGCCGACCCTGTCGACGAAATAGAAATAGCCATGGGCGTCGTGCCGCATCAGGTCGCCGGTGCGAAACCAGGCATCGCCCTTTTTGAACACGTCGCGCAGGATTTTCTTTTCGCTGTCGGCCTTGTTGTTGTAGCCCTCAAAGCCCCGCCCCGGCCGGCTGGAAATGCCGCCCACGGTTTCACCGATTTCATCGGGCGCGCATTCGATGCAAAGCCCATCGGGGCCGCGCACCGGCATCTCGCTTTCGACGTCGAAGCGGATCACCCGGCTGGGCAGCATCCATTCCAGATAGTCCGGCACCCGCCCCACCGCGCCGACCGTGCCGTCATAGTTCAGCATGGAGACATTGCCTTCGGTGGAGCCGTAAAACTCCACGATGCGCGGAATGGCGAAGCGGTCCTGAAACTGCTTCCAGATCTCCGGGCGCAAGCCGTTGCCGGTGATGGCGCGAATCTTGTGACCGCGATCCAGCGGCGATGGCGGGGCGTTCAAAAGATAGCGCGCCAGCTCGCCGATATACTCAAACATGGTGGCGCCGTATTTGTGGATGTCGGGCCAGAATTCATGCGCCGAAAATTTGCGCTTCAGGATCAGGCCTGCGCCGGAGAAGAAGGCGATTCCCACGGCGCAGACGCCGCCGGTGGAATGATAGAGCGGCAGCGTGTCATAGAGCCGGTCGGTCTCGCGCGGACGCAGCGCCCCGACAAAGCCGCTCATCATGAACATCATGCGCAGATGGCTGAAATTGGCGGCCTTGGGCATGCCGGTGGTGCCCGACGTATAGATATAGAAAGCGCGGTCTTTCAGTGTGACGCCGGCGCGATGTTCCTTGCCGGGATGCCCTTCCGGCATGTTGGCGAGCTGGGCGCTGAGGTTGCCGCCCTCACCTTCTATCCATTCCGTCGGCATTTGCTCGAACGGCGCATCCCGAAATTGCGAAGCCAGCTCCGCGCCCACAATGGCGTGCTTTGCGCCGGAGATGCCGATGGAGTGCGACAAGGCCGCGCCCATCAGGTTGGTGTTGATCAGCGCCACCTGCGCCCCGACCTTGAACAGGCCCAGCCAGGCGCAGATGTAATCGGGCCGGTTTTCCATCAGCAGCGCGACGCAATCGCCGCGACCGATCCCCGCCGACAGCGCCCAATGGGCATAGCGGTTGGCGCGGGCGTTCATCTGGCCATAGGTCATCACCTGGTCGAGATAGAGCAGCGCGGCATTGTCGGGCCGCTTTGCGGCCTGGCCTTCGACGATATCCACGATGCTGCGGGTGGCATTGGGCTTGACCAGCCGCAAAAGCCACAGGGTGCGCACGATCGTGGTGACGTAGGTGTATTCGCGCTTTATCGCGGTCGTCAGGCTCATGCCCGCTTCTCTCCTGCGACTCACAGCTTGAGCCCGGGCACTGTTCTAATCAAGATATGGGCATGGATGAGGCACTCGACCTTCGCGGCCTGAAATGCCCGCTGCCGGCAATGCTGGCGCGCAAGAAGCTGGCGCAACTGCCGCCCGCCACCGCGCTGACCGTCATGGCGGACGATCCCATGGCGGTGGTCGACATTCCGCACATGTGTCACGGCGAAGGCCACGCCGTGGAAAGCGTGGCCTCGCGCGATGGCTATAACGAATTTCGCATCCGCAAAATCTAGCGGCGCGCGGTTACCGCGGTTCGGGCTTGGGCGGCACGGCGTCCGGCCCCAGCCGCGCGATCACATCCGCAGCGGCGAGCGCGCGCGGCTCCTTGGCCGCCTGGTCCGCCGTCAGCAACACGATCTCGGCATAGGCTTCATAGTTTGTGCGCACTACGACATCCTGCATGGGCTCATAAGGGAAGCCCCAACCACTCCAGCCGCCCCAGACGCCGTAGCGCGGACGCCAGAATGGGTCATAAGCAGCCGGGCCGTAAGGCACGGTCTGCACGCTGGTATTGGCGCGGGTGTTGCGCGTGTCGAACATGAAATGGGTGGAATTGGCGGCGCGGGCCACTTCGGCGGCGCGCAGCAGAAGATAGGTCTCAACCGTTTCGCGGGGCGTGGCCGTATTGCCGGTGAATGTGACGCGGTAACGGTTCTGCGCGAGCGCCCGGTCGGTGTAACCAGTGGCCTGGCCCTCCAGCCGGGGGGCATAGGGGGTGGCGGTCATGCAGCCTGCCAACCCGAGCGCCAAGGTTAAAACCAGCCCCCTGGTCAGAGGGCGCGAGAAGGCACGGGAAATACGCATTTCAAACTCCTGTCCGCGCCCCTCGCGGTTGTCCGGTTAATATAGTAACGGCCCGAGCCAAATCCCAGTTCCGGCAGAGGGTTCCACCCCTGGTTCCCGCCGCAGGACTTTGAATTTGCGGGGTTTCCCCCCGGAACAAAGGGTCATTTTGCACTGCACCCTCTTGCTAAAGCACGCGCCAAAGTGGAAGTTCGCCCCTGTCCGGCACATTAGGGCCGGGGGGCCCGGCACGGGCCGCTGTCCGGCTCGCGCGCCGGTCCAATAACGGGTTTCTGGGGGCCTGAACGATCGCCATGTACGGTCTTTCGATATTCCTGCAATCGGCCCTGTGCGTGATACTGATTTCGGTCTGCAGCCTTTCGGTGCAGCTCGCCAGTCTGGCGTGGGTCCGCATCTTCCGCAAAAGCCCCAAGCTTGCCGTCGCGCAGGTGCCCGACAGCGAACTGCCGCATGTGCTGGTGCAGCTTCCGGTCTGCAACGAAGGTCATCTAGCGGCGCGCGTCGCCGCCGCCGCCTCGCGCATGGACTGGCCCACCGACCGCCTGACCATTCAATTGCTCGATGACGGGGACGGCGAAGACCATGAGGCGCTGGCCGCCCAGGTGCGCGCCGTGGTGCCGCCGGGCATCAACTTCCAGATTCTGCGCCGCGGCGACCGCAAGGGCTTCAAGGCGGGCAATCTGGCATTTGGCCTTGCCCATTCGGACGCGCCCTTCGTGGCCGTGCTGGATGCCGACTTCGTGCCGCCGGCCGATTTCCTGCGCCGCACCGTGCCGGTGCTGCTTGCCGATAGCGGTCTTGCCTTCGTGCAGTCGCGCTGGGGCCATGCCAACCGCGCCGCCAACTGGCTGACGCGCGTGCAGGGCCTGCTCTTGGATTCGCATTTCGCCGTCGAACAGGAAGCGCGTTTCCGCGCCAACATGCCGCTCTCCTTCAACGGCAGCGCTGGCGTGTGGAATCGCATCGCAATCGAACAGGGCGGCGGCTGGACCGGCGACACGCTGACCGAAGATCTCGATCTTTCCATGCGCTGCATGATGCAGGGCTGGCGCGGCGCAATGGTGTCCGACCTGGTGGTGCCCGGTGAACTGCCGCAGACCGCCGCCGCCTGGCGCGCGCAGCAGGCGCGCTGGACCAAGGGCCATGCCCAGGTCGCGCGCAAGCTTCTGCCCAAGCTGTGGGCCAGCGCACTTCCGGCCTGGAAGAAAGCGGCGATGACGCTGCAGATGTGCCAGTTCGCCTTCTACACGCTGGCTTTCACCAGCGCCGTGATCTCGCTGACGCTTATGTATATGGGCGTCGTCTATTACCCGGGCGTCGCCTGGCTGGGCCTGATGGTCACCGCGCTCGGCATCTGTTCATCGATCGGCTACCTCTATCTGGGCCAGCGCATGCTCGAGCGGCATGGCGAATCCCGCCTGGTGCCGTCGCTGCTGCTGGCGGTGGTGTTTCCGTCCGGCCTGATACTGGCCAACACCCGCGCCACCTTCGAAGCCTTCTTCTCCAGCCACATGGATTTCAACCGCACCACGCGCGTGGGCGAAATCCAGAAGGGCGGCTGGCGCGGCGCACCCGAGCTGATTGTCGGCGTGTTGCTGCCGGCCTTCGCCTTTGCCGAATCCAACTGGAACGCGCTGTTCTTCTTCTTTGCGGTGTCGGGACTGGTCTCGATCGGTGCCATGGGCATGGCGGGCGCGCCCAAGCGCGTGCGCCAGCCGATTACCCCGGGCGAGTGAGCCACGACCGGCGCAGCCCGGCAATTTGGTCCGGCGGACCAAATCGAGTGGCGAACGCGCCGAGCTTGGGCGAGGCGTCCCAATGCCGGAACTCCGGCGCTTAACAACTCCTTAAATATTTCCGTCGTCTTTTATGAAAACCCGTTCTATCGGCCTAACCCCGCTTTTGTCCGCGGCGGCATAGGGTCGGCGCGGGCGGCAAGGGACGAGCGGAATGCACATCATCGGCAAACTGGCAGCGGCGGCATTGCTTGCGCTCAGCCTGGAAGGCTGCGCCAGCGCGCCGCCGATGGAATACAGCGAGATGCCGCGCAAGACCGGCCGCAGCGTGGTGCAGAGCCAGGGCCACAAGCCGCTGCAATGCGTTCCTTACGCGCGCGAACATTCCAAGATCAAAATCTTTGGCGACGCCTGGACCTGGTGGGACAAGGCGGAAGGCAAATATCCGCGCGGCTCCGCGCCCGAAAAAGGTTCTGTGCTGGTGCTGCACGATTATGCCGGGGCCAATCACGGCCATGTCGCGGTGGTGCGCAATCTGATTTCCGAGCGCGAAATCCGCATCGATCATGCCAACTGGCTCAATGACGGTTCGATCTACGTCAACAATCCGGTGATGGATGTCAGCGCCGACAATGACTGGACGCAGGTGCGGGTCTACAACATCAAAACCGGCGGCTGGGGCTCCAAGATCTATCCGGTGCGCGGCTTCATCGGCTCGAAATCGGATGTCGATGACGCGCCCGAAGATGACGGCAAGCCCGATCTGGTGGCAGGGGCGGGCGGCTCAGCGGCCGGTGTTTTCGCCCTGACCGGCGAAATAGACTAGTTTTATCAAATATTTGCGGGAAATCGCGCCATTTGGCCTCGCCCCTCTTTGACCCGGCGGGGGGCAGGCATATGGTCCCGCCCCACCGGCCACAAATAGGTGGCAAACCAGGATGCAGGGGACGCGTTTTCCTTTCATGCAAAGCCGCATAACCCCGTGACACCCAGCTCCTCCGACATCGGTCTTTCGCCCGAACCCCTTGCCGCGCCCGCGCCGGCAATCGATGACGTGCCTGAACAGCGCAAGCCCAAGCGCACTGGACAATGGGGCCTGGCGCTGGGCGCCCTGGGCGTCGTGTTCGGCGATATCGGCACCAGTCCGCTTTACGCGCTGAAAGCCACCGTGCTGGCGACCCAGGGCAGCGTTCCCAACCACATCGCGGTGATGGGCTCGCTGTCCCTGATCTTCTGGGCGCTGATCCTGGTGGTCACGGTCAAGTACGTCCTGATCATCATGCGCGCCGACAATGACGGCGAAGGCGGCACCCTGGCGCTGGCGGCACTGGCGCATCGCTCGCCCGGCCTATCGCGCCGTACCAAAAGCGCCATCGGCATCAGCGCCATTGTCGGTCTGGCATTGTTCTATGGCGACGGACTTCTGACACCCGCCATCACGGTGATGTCGGCCATCGAAGGCCTGAAAGTGGAAAACCACGCCTTCGAACCGCTGGTGGTGCCCCTATCGCTGATTATCCTTGTCGGGCTGTTCGTGGTGCAGAACCGCGGTTCGAACAAGCTGGGCAAGCTATTCGGCCCGGTAATGGTCGTGTGGTTCGTGGCGCTCGCCGGATTCGGCCTCGCTTCCCTGCTGCGTAACCCCGTGATCCTTACAGCGATCAATCCGCTGTACGCGCTAGACATGTTCATATATGCGCCTTGGGTCTCGTTCGTGGCATTGGGCGCGGTGGTGCTGGCGGTGACAGGCTGCGAAGCCCTGTATGCCGACATGGGCCATTTCGGCCGAAAGCCCATTCAATATGCCTGGCTGTTCCTGGCCTTGCCCGCGCTGGTGCTGAACTATTTCGGCCAGGGCGCGGCGCTGCTGCGTGATCCGTCGGCTGCCGCGCACGCCTTCTTCGCGCCGATTCCGCAATGGGCCCATTGGCCGATGGTTGGCCTGGCCACGCTTGTCGCCATCATCGCATCGCAGGCGGTGATCACCGGCGTCTTTTCCATGACGCAGCAGGCGGTACAGCTTGGCCTGCTGCCGCGCATGGAAGTGCGCCACACCAGCGCCACCGATTACGGGCAAATCTACGTGCCGCGGGTCAATCTGTTGCTGGCCATCGGCGTGGTCCTGCTGGTGCTGATCTTCCGCAACTCGGATTCGCTGCTGGCGGCCTATGGCCTGGCGGTGACCGGCGTGATGGTGATCGATACCTTCAACGCTGGTCTGGTGGCCGGCAAGCAATGGCGCTGGGCGCCCTGGCTGGTTGTGGGCCTGTTCGGCGCCATGGGGATGAGCGACCTGGTGTTGGCCGCCGCCAATGCGCTGAAGATTCCGCAAGGCGGTTGGCTGCCCTTGCTGCTGGCAAGCATAGTGGTGGTGATGATGGACACTTGGCGGCGCGGCCGCCGCGTGCATCTGGAAAAGGTTCGCAGCGAATCCCTGCCCCTGTCGCTGTTCCTGGAGCGCGCCGACAAGAGCACCACCCGCGTTTCGGGTTTGGGCGTGTTCATGTGCTCGCGCACCGATATCGTGCCGGGCGCGCTGCTGCACAATCTCAAGCACAACAAGGTGCTGCATGAGCGTGTGGTGATCTGCAATGTTGTGGTCGAGGATGTGCCGCTGGTGGCGCCCGAGAAGCGCATCGAAGTCGAGAAGCTGGGCAAGGGCTTTTACACCCTGAAGATTCATCACGGTTTCTATGAAATGCCCGATGTGCCGCGAGCGCTGGAAGACGCCCGGCGCTTCGGGCTGGCGCTGGATGTGGATACCGCGACCTTCTTTATCGGGCGCGAAACGCTGGTGCCGGCGGAAAAGTCTGAACTCAGCGCCTGGCGCAACCGCCTTTATCGCGTGATTGCCGGAACGGCGCTGTCGCCGGCGCGCTTCTACAACCTGCCGACCAACCGCGTGGTCGAACTGGGCACGCAGGTTTCAATCTAGCGCGTAGACCAGCGACTTCAGGTAAGCCGATTCCGGCAGCAGCGGATGCACCGGATGATCCACACCCGCGCCAGACTGGTGGATCAGCGCGGCGCGGCGACCGGCGCGCAGCAAACCTTGGCCGCATTCCACCGCGAACCGTTCGGGCGGGATATTGTGCGAACAGGACGCGATCGACAGAAAACCGCCCGGCGCGGTGACATCGGCCGCCAGACGCGCCAGCTTGCGATAGGCCTTGGCGCCCGGCTCCAGATCTTTTTTCGATTTCACAAAGGGCGGCGGATCGGTCAGCACGATGTCGAAGGTCTCGCCCGCTTTTTTCAGACGCTCCAGTTCCTCGAACACATCGGCCTTCACCGCCTGGATGGTCACGCTGTTGGCGCGGGCGCTTTCCTCGGCCAATGCCAGCGCGGGAGCGGACGAATCCAGGCACACCACTTCCTTGGCACCGGCCTTGGCGGCGGCAATGCCAAAGCCGCCGGTATAGGAATAGGCGTCCAGCACGCTTTTTCCTTTCGCCAGCCGGGCGATGAAAGCGCGGTTGTCGCGCTGGTCATAATACCAGCCGGTCTTCTGGCCTTCCTGCAGATCGGCGATGTAGCGCACGCCATTTTCTTCCACCGCGATGCGCTTGGCTTCGCCCCTGGCGGTCTTCACGTACGAGTCCAGACCTTCCAGGGCGCGGTTCGGTGCATCGCCGCGCAGGATCACGTTTTTGGGCTTCAGCACCTTGTCCAGCGCCATCAGGATAGCGGTCTGCTGTTTTTCCATGCCGGCGGTGCCGATCTGCACCGTCAGCGTGTCGTCGAAGCGATCGATCACCAGGCCTGGCACGCCGTCGCCTTCGGCATGGAACAGACGATAGAAGGGTCTGTCATATACCGCATCGCGCAGGGCGAGCGCGCGCGTCAGCCGGGCGGCGAAAAATTCCGCGTCGATAACGACGTCGCATTCCTCGGCCAGCAGCCGCACCGCGATCAGGCTCTTGGGATTGAAATAGCCGGTGCCGAAGGCGCGTCCGTCATCGCCCCGCACATTGATGACCGTACCGGGCGCAATGGCCTTGGCCGCTTCGTCCATGCGAATCTCGTTGGAGAAAATCCAGGGCGATCCGCCGCGGGCGCGTTTGCCCTTGGGCAATATGATGGTTTTGCGTGACATGGGCGAGACCTGTACAGCCCTCTTGCGCACCCGTCCATGGCATCCTTAGATGCCGGCCAAACCGCAGGAGGAACAAGACCATGGCCGTGGACGGAAAGTGGGAAATCACCATCAATTCGCCGATGGGCGCGCAAAAAGCGACGCTGGACTTCGCCACCAGCGGCGACACGCTGACCGGCACACAGGCCGCCGCCCAGGGTTCCGGCCCGCTGGAAAATGGCAAGGTCGATGGCAACAACCTAACCTGGTCGGCCAAGATCAGCTCGCCCATGCCCATGACCCTGGATTTCTCTGGCACGGTGGAGGGCGACAAACTGTCCGGCAGCGTCAAGGCCGGCTCGTTCGGTTCATTCCCCTTCACGGGCAACCGCACCGCCTGATATAGTTTACGCGTTCCGCGAGGGGCAGCCGCCGCAAAAGCCGGCTGCCCCTTTGCTTTTGGAAAGCTGCCATGTCGATCCACAAGGAAGGCTATCCGTTCATCGCGCTCTTCGCGGGCGTGAACCTGCTTGCCTTTGTGTTTTCCGCCTGGATCGGCTGGGCGCTGCTGCCTGTCACGCTGTGGTGCATTGCCTTTTTCCGCGATCCCGAGCGCAACACACCCGATGGCGTGGACCTGATCATCTGCCCCGCGGACGGCAAGCTTCTGCCGATCATCGACGCGGTGCCGCCCGCCGAGCTGGACATGGGCACTGCGCCGCGCAAGCGCCTTTCCATTTTCATGAACGTCTTCAACGTGCATGTGAACCGCAACCCGGTATCGGGCACGGTGGTGGCCAAATCTTACCGCCCCGGCAAGTTCTTCAATGCTTCGTTCGACAAGGCCAGCATCCATAACGAACGCATGTCGATCCGCCTGCGTCCCGAAAACGATGATGGACCGCGCGACCTGGCGGTGGTGCAGATTGCCGGCCTGGTGGCGCGGCGCATCGTCTGCGACCTGGCGCAGGGTCAGGGCGTGAAGCGCGGCGCGCGCTTCGGCATCATCCGCTTCGGAAGCCGCGTCGATGTCTATCTGCC
Organism: uncultured Alphaproteobacteria bacterium; assembly: GCA_903837555.1. Classification (GTDB taxonomy): domain Bacteria; phylum Pseudomonadota; class Alphaproteobacteria; order Micropepsales; family Micropepsaceae; genus Rhizomicrobium. The sequence continues at coordinate 1,185 of CAILUV010000084.1, read as the reverse complement.
GCACGGCACCGAAATTCTGGTGACGGCCGGCATCACCACGGTGGCGGGCGAAACCGTGCTGGCGCGATTCACCTGATGACGCCGGACCAGCCAGACCGCATTTCCCGCCGCAAGCGCGCCCGCCAGATCGTCGCGGCGCGGCTGGAGCGGCTGGAAGACATTTCGATCGGCAAGCTGGTACCCAGCTCGATCACCCTGCTGGCGCTGGCGTCCGGCATCACCGCCATCCGCTTTGGCATCGACGACAAGTGGGCGATCGCGGTCAGCTTCATCATCCTGGCCGGCATCCTGGACATGCTGGACGGACGCGCCGCGCGCATGCTGGGCGCCGACAGCCGCTTCGGCGCGCAGCTCGACAGCCTGGCCGACCTGGTCAGCTTCGGGGTGGCGCCGGGCATCATCATGTATCGCTGGAGCCTGCATCAGATGGATCATCTGGGCTGGATCGCGGCGCTGATTTTCTGCGCCTGCGGCGCCATCCGCCTGGCGCGCTTCAATGTCGAAAGCGTGCGCGACGAAGGCGCGACCAAGGGCAATCCCTATTTCACCGGCCTGCCGACACCCGCGGCTGCCTGCATGGTGCTGCTGCCGCTGCTGGTGTCGTTCCAGTGGAACGATCCGATGATCAAGCACGCCTGGGTGTCGCTGACGATCCTGCTGGTGACGTCGGCGCTGATGGTCAGCCGCCTGCCCACGCCATCGATCAAATACATGAAGCTGCAGCGTCAGCACCGCATCCTGGCGGGCCTTTGCTTCGCCCTGCTGGCGGCGGCGCTGATTGCCTGGCCCTGGGCGACCATGACCATCGGTCTGCTGATCTATATCGCTTCCATTCCGCTGGCGATTCACGCGCATCACCCGCGCTATGTCGCCAAGCGCGCCACACGCGCGAATGAGCGCTTCTGAATTTTTTTGCAGTTCCAAAACGCCCATACGCGCCACGCGGCAAAGCCACGCAACGCGTTGGGGCAAACTGTGAATCTCTATCCGCAAACTCCGGCCCGCCTCCCCCTTTGCGCGCAGCGCATCAAGGGGAGGTGGTTTCAGTGGCCTGCCCCCTTTGAAGTGGTCCGACCTGAAGTATGGTTTTGACCACGGAGGAGAAGGGGAATGGCTAGGAAACGGCATAGTGCTGAAGAGATAGTTGGGAAGCTACGGCAGGTTGATGTGCTGCTGGCACAGGGC
>CAILUV010000083.1 GCA_903837555.1 uncultured Alphaproteobacteria bacterium | reverse complement strand
CTTGCCCTGTGCCAGCAGCACATCAACCTGCCGTAGCTTCCCAACTATCCCTTCAGCACTATGCCGTTTCCTAGCCATTCCCCTTCTCCTCCGTGGTCAAAACCATACTTCAGGTCGGACCACTTCAAAGGGGGCAGGCCAGGAGGTTACCATCGCCTGCCAAAGGCGGTTTATCGCGCTTTTTGACGCTAAGGCCACCCAACCATTTTGGGACGGGGGCCTTTTTCGCCTTCACGCGCCGCGCTATAGGAGAAAGGGTATTTTGGCGGCGGCTCCAGGGCTGGGGCCCGCAAGAATTCGCCGCCAGTGGGGATAAAAAAATGCTCTTTTCCGCCGATTTCCGCGGCAGCCGCCGCCTGCCCATGCTTGCTGCCGCCGGCATCCTGGCCATCGGCCTGGCCGGCTGTTCCAGCCTTTTCGGGGACACGATGGATGAAGCCGCCGGTTCGGCGTTCACCCAGGCCCTGCAGACCGCCTATACCGACCAGGCCGCCCAGGCGGGCGAAATGCCGGCCGAAGAAACCGAAAGCTCGTTCTTCGACATCTTCTCCTCCAGCGAAACCAGCAGCGACCTGCTGGAACAGGCGTTCACCGCCAAGGCCGAGCTGGCGTCCGAAGGCGCCGAGCCTGAACCCGAATCCGCCCCCAACCCCGGCGCCGAAGCCATCCGCGCCCGCCTGATCCGCGCCCTGGCCGCCGGCAAGGACACGGTGCCGGACCTCGCCGCCCGCGCCCAGGTCGATTACGACTGCTGGATCCTGTACGGCACGGTGCCCACCGCAGCCTCCGCCTCGCAGGCCTGCAAGACCGCGCTGGATTCCTCGCTGCTGCGCCTGGAAACCGCCGCCCGTCCAGCCCCCGCGCCGGTCCCCGCGCCTGCGCCCGCTCCGGTGCCCGCACCCGCCCCTGCTCCGGCGCCGTCGTCTGACTTCACCGTCTACTTCGACTTCGACTCCTGGACGATCAAGGCCGAGCAGCTCAAGGTGCTCGACAGCGTGATCGCCACCGCCCGCACCGGCGGCCAGAGCAACATCAACATTGTCGGCCACACCGACACCTCGGGCGATGCTGATTACAATCAGCGCCTGTCGGTGCGCCGCGCCAATGTTGTGGTTGAAGCCCTGGTTACCATGGGCGCCCGCCGCGCCGCGCTGCATGCCAGCGGCGTGGGCGAAACCGACCTGGCGGTTCAGACCGGCGACGGCGTCCGCGAGGAACGCAACCGCCGCACGGTCATCACGCTGCAACCGTAAGACGGCTTACAGGACCAACGCCTCCGTTCTCGAAAGAGAGCGGAGGCGTTGCCTTTTTGTCGCTATTCGCGCGGCAACAAAGGGCTTAAGCTGCGCGTCATGAAAGCAATGGCCCCGAGACTTTTCCTGGCGATGCTGGTGGCCGGCGCGATGTGTCTGCCCGCGCAGGCGCAGCGCAACAGCAACTATCAGGTCAAGGAAATGAACTTCGACCTGTGGTGCCAGCTTCAGGCCAACCTGCCGGCGGAGCGTTGCGACAAGCGCACGGCGCAGGATGAAGCGGCGTTCAATTCCTATCGCGCCAAGGTCGAGGCGTATGAAATCCCGTATCTGCAGCGCAAGAATGCCGCGACGCGGCTTGACCGCAACCTGCTGCACCCCGAGCCGCTTGGCCCGCTGCGCAACGATCCCGCCGCGCAGCGCCCGGATCTCAACAATCCGTCGACTTCGACCAGCCTTCCGGCCCGCTAGGCCTCAGACCCAGCGGCTATAGTCTTGGCTGTTGGCGGCGCGCCAGCGGCTCACCACATCGAACATTTTCTGAAG
>CAILUV010000082.1 GCA_903837555.1 uncultured Alphaproteobacteria bacterium | reverse complement strand
GCCCTGCCAGGCCGCGCCGGCATTGGACACAACAATGTCCAAGCCGCCAAAGGTGGAAACCACCTTGTCGAAAGCGGCGCGCACGCTTTGCGGGTTGGTGACATCGCATTCCACCACCAGTGCCTTGCCGCCGATCTTCTTGGCGGCGGCTTTCGCCGCTTCCAGGTCGCGGTCCAGGATCACGACTTCCGCGCCTTCCTTGGCCATCGCCTTGGCGGTCGCAGCTCCGATGCCGCTTGCGCCGCCGGTGATCACCGCCACCTGGCGGGCCAGCGACTTTTCGTTCGATTTGCCCAGCTTGGCCTGTTCCAGCGACCAGTATTCGACTTCGAACATGTCGAATTCGCTGATGCTGCGATATTCGCCCATGGCTTCGGCGTCGGTGATGACGGCCACGGCATTCTCGGCAATGTCGGCGGCGATGGCGGCATCCTTGGCGGTGGCGCCGATGCCGAACATGCCAACGCCCGGCACCAGGATGACACGCGGCAGCGGGTCCAGCTCCTTCTTCTTCACCGGGCTCTTGGCGTTGTTGACCTCGAAATACTTGTGATAGCGGGCCACGAAGGCGTCGACCGCCGCGTGCACGTCTTTCGCCCACGTGTCCAGCTTGCCGGCTTCCGGCGCCGGCACGATCACCGGCCAGTTCTTGGTGCGGATGGTGTGGTCGGGCGTCACCACGCCGACCTGGCTGTAGCGCGACAGTTCGGCGCCGTTCACATAGGCGAGAATCTGCGGATTGGTGCGGAAATCCAGGATCTGCCGCTTGGCGGTGCCCGCCATGGCATTCTTTTCGATTGCCACCGCGCCGCGCAGGATGGGCGCGATTTCCGGCAGCGTCGCCAGGTTCGCCGGCAGCTTGGCAGCCACCGCGGTCTTGCGCTGCAGCTTCAGGCGTTCTTCCGCCATGGTGACGAATTCGATCATCCGGCTGTAGGACTGCTCGGCGGTGTCGCCCATGGTGAAAATGCCATGCTGCAGCAGGATCAGGCCTTCGGCTTTCGGATGCTTGTCGAACACATCGGCCACCGCCTTGGCCAGCGCGAAACCGGGAATGGTGTAAGGCACATAGGCGACACGGTCGCCATAGACTTCCTGCACCAGCGCCTTGTTGTCGGGCTGGTCGGTCAGCGCCAGCACGGCGGTGGAATGGACATGGTCGATGAATTTGTGCGGCAGGAAGGCGTGCAGCAGGGTTTCGACCGACGGGTTGGGCGAAGTGGAATCCAGGAGGTTGATGCGCTGGAAGTTGACCATGTCCTCGTCGGACAGCTTGTCCAGCTTGCGCAGCTTGCGCAGCGGCTCCAGCCGCACCGCCGGCAGGCCCGCCGGTTCGATCACGCCCATGTCCCAGCCTGAGCCCTTGATGCAGATCACATCGACATCTTCGCCGAGCTGATCCTTCACGACCGTCTTGACCGAGGTATTGCCGCCGCCATGCAGCACCATTTTCGGATCGCTGCCGAGCAGGCGCGTGGTGTAGGTGCGCACCGCCAAGTCTTCGTTCACGCCCTTGGGGGCGTAATCGGCGGCGAATTTCTTGGCGTCGGCGTCCGACCACTTGGACTGCATGGAACCTTATCCTTCGGGAAAGAGGCTGCGTAGGCCTTCGGGGGTAGCGGGGCAAGTGCCGCGCTCGGTGATCAGGCCCGTGACCAGGCGCGCGGGCGTAACGTCGAAACCGGGATTGGCGGCGGGTGAACCGGGCGCGGCGATTTCCACGATGGCGACCGTGCCGTCGGGCAAACGGCCCGGCATTTTCAGCACTTCGTCTTCGCTGCGTTCCTCGATCGGGATGTCGCGGCCATCGGCGATGGTCCAGTCGATGGTGGAACTGGGCAGCGCCACATAGAAAGGCACGCCGTTATCCTTGGCGGCCAGCGCTTTCAGATAGGTGCCGATCTTGTTGGCGACATCGCCATTGGCGGTGACGCGGTCGGTACCGACGATCACCATGTCGACCTCGCCCTGCTGCATGTAATGGCCACCGGCATTGTCGGCCAAAATCGTGTGATCGACGCCATGGCTGCCCAGTTCGAACGCCGTCAGCGAGGCGCCCTGGTTGCGCGGGCGGGTCTCATCCACCCACACATGCAGGTCGATGCCCTCGTCATGCGCCAGATAGATCGGCGCTAGAGCGGTGCCGTAGTCTACCGTCGCCAGCCAGCCGGCATTGCAATGGGTGAGGATGTTGAGCGTTTCGCCCTTTTTCTTGTCCGCCAGTTCGCGGATGATCTTCAGGCCGTTCTGGCCGATGGCCTCGCTCATCGCCACATCTTCGTCGGCGATCAGGACGGCCTCTTTCCACGCCAGCGCCGCGCGCTTTTCGCGCGGGTGATTCAGCAGCGCGCCGCGCATGCGCCACAGCGCCCATTTCAGGTTGATGGCGGTGGGCCGGGTTTCGGCCAGCATCTCCACCATCTTCTGGATGTGTTCATCGGAGGCGTCTTCGCGCACCGCCAGCGCCAGGCCATAGGCGCCGACCGCGCCGATCAGTGGCGCGCCGCGGGTCTGCATGCTCTTGATAGCATGCGCCGCACTCTCCACGTCGCGCAGCGTCAGCGTCACCAGTTCGTGCGGCAGCTTGGTCTGGTCGATGATGCCGAAGGCATCCTCGCCGACAGGCCAGACGGAGCGATAATGTTTGCCGTTGATTTTCATGGACCCGTTACACCTTTCAAGGAGCCGCGGGGGCGGTCGCCTTCACGGAAGGATACTCGCAAAATTTTGCGTACCAGTCCGCTAATGTGGGACGGGAACTCTTCCAATCAAGATCGGGCATGCGGAAATCCAGATAGCCCAGGGCGCAAGCGACGGCTATTTCGCCGATCGAGACCTCGTCACCGAACTTGACCCGCGCCAGCGCATCCAGAGACGCCGTCACCGCTTCCATGTGACGGGCGCGCATGGTTTCATTCACCGGCTGCTGGCGGCCTTCGATCATCCAGGCCACCGCCGCATCGGCCAGGCCGTCGCCCAGCGCCTGCAGTCCCAGAATCTTCCAGCGTCGCTTGTCTTGCTTCCAGACGCTGCTGACGGGGAACAGTTTTCCGCCGCCAGCATCGTTGAGATATTCGCAGATCACCGGACTGTCGATCAGCACCGAGCCGTCATCCAGAATCAGCGCCGGAATTTTGCCGAGCGGATTGATGCGGCGAAAATCCGGGTCCTGCATCGGCAGGGTGCGGATTTCCTCCAGCGGCAGCTTGAGCTCATGCGCGACGATCCGGCATTTGCGCGCAAAAGGCGAAGCGGCGTTGGTGTAGAGCTTCAACGCCCCGTGTCCTTCTTCAAGGTTCAGTGCCCTTCAAATGCGACCAGCGACGTCACCGGCTTGCCGATGGCGCGCAGCTTGTCGGCGCCGCCCAGTTCCGGCAGATCGATCACAAACGAGCAGCCGACAATGCTGGCCCCGGCCCGCTCCAGCAGGCGAATGCCGGCAAAGGCGGTGCCGCCCGTGGCGATCAGGTCGTCAACCAGCAGGACGCGTTCGCCCTTCTCCAGCGCATCGACATGAATCTCGACGCGGTCCTTGCCATATTCCAGGTCGTAATCCTCGCCGATCACGGTGTGGGGCAGCTTGCCCTTCTTGCGCACCGGGATGAATCCGACCGAAAGCTGGTGCGCCACAGCGCCGCCCAGAATAAAGCCGCGCGCTTCCATGCCCGCCACCTTGTCGATCTTCATGCCGGCATAGGGCTGCACCATCTCGTCCACCGCAGCGCGGAAGGCACGCGGATTACCCAGCAAGGTGGTGATGTCGCGGAACATGATTCCGGGCTTGGGATAGTCGGGAATGGTGCGGATGGCGCTTTTGAAATCCATGGTTCTAAGCCTTTTTGAGCACGCGGCCGGCCACTGCATCCAGTTTCGCCGCCAGCGCCGGATCACGCTTGTCGGGATGGGTGATTATCGCGAAATCCAGCACCGTTTCCGGGCGGTCCGGACAGGTCGAAGGCTGGCGGTCCGGGCCCAGCTTCGGCGCCACCGCCATGATCAGCCGCCTCGCATTAGCGGCGTTCTGGTGCATCACCTTGATCACCGCTTCGACCGTCACATTCTCGTGATCGTCATGCCAGCAGTCATAGTCGGTCACCATCGACACGATCGCGTAGGGCAGCTCGGCCTCGCGGGCCAGCTTGGCTTCGGGCATCGCGGTCATGCCGATCACGCTGCAATCCCAGCTGCGATACAGGAAGCTTTCGGCGCGGGTCGAAAATTGCGGACCTTCCATGCAGAGGTAAGTGCCGCCTTCGCTGTGATCGATCTTCTCTTCGCGCGCCGCCAGGGTCAGCGCGCCTGACAGGCGCGGGCAGACCGGATGGGCCATGGGGACATGGGCAACAAAGCCGGGGCCGAAGAAGCTTTTCTCGCGGGCGAACGTGCGGTCGATGAACTGGTCGGCCATCACGAAGGTGCCGGGCGGCAGCTCTTCCTTCAGCGAGCCGCAGGCCGACACCGAGATCACGTCGGTGACGCCGATGCGCTTGAGGGCATCGACATTGGCGCGATAGTTGATCGAAGAGGGCGTCTGGATATGGCCGCGGCCATGGCGCGGCAGGAACACCAGGTCGACGCCGTGGAAGGTTCCGGTCAGAAGCTGGTCGGACGGTTCGCCCCACGGGCTTTTGACCGTCTGCCACTTGGCGTTTTCCAGGCCCGGGATCTCGTAGACGCCCGAACCACCAATGATGCCGAGAACGGTTTTGGCCATGAAAAAGGGCGCCATCCTTGAAGACGGCGCCCTTTTAACATTTATGACCCGAGGGGCAATGCCTCGGTTACGTGACGGTTTGGCGGCTTAATGCGCGCCCTTCCAGACCTTGCGGTAGGCGGCAAACAACAGGCCCGCCAGGGTGATCAGGAAGATCAGAACGCCAAAACCCATGCGCTTGCGATCTTCCATCTTGGGCTCGGCGGTCCAGGCCAGGAAGGTCACCACGTCATGGGCCTGCTGTTCCACGGTCGCCTTGGTGCCGTCCGAGTAGGTCACGCCATTGGCGTTGATCGGCTTGGGCATGCCGATGGCCCAACCCTCGAAATAGGGGTTGTAATGCTTGCCCTCCGGCACGTGGAAGCTGGCCGGCGCCTTTTCGTCATAGCCGACCAGCAGCGAGTAGACGTAGCGGGCGCCGCTTTCGCGGGCCTTGGTCATCAGCGACAGGTCCGGCGGCAGCGCGCCGCCATTGTTGGCGCGGGCCGCGTTTTCGTTCGGGTACGGCGGCGGAATCTTGTCCGACAGCACCGCCGGACGGGTCAGGGGCACGCCCTTCTCGTCCACGGTTTCGCCCTGTTCGTTCGGTTCGGCCGGAACGCGCACCGCCGCCGCCAGCGCGCGCGCCTGGGCTTCGGTGAATTCCGGGCCACCCTTGTCCGCCAGGTTGCGGAAGGCGATGAAATTCAGGCTGTGACAGGCCGCGCAGACTTCCTTGTAGACCTGATAGCCGCGCTGCAGGGCGCCGCGATCATAGGTGCCGAAGGGGCCTTCAAAGCTGAATTCCAAATCCTTGGGATGGTGGCGCGCCGTGGCGCTGTCAGCCGCGAAAGCAGACGCAGTGCCCAGAAGCCCCAAGGTCAGGCCGAGCGCCAGGTTACGCGAGAGTTTGATCAGACGCATGGCGGTTCTCATTCGGCAGGTTTGGCGGCGGAATCGCCGAGCACGGATTGCGCGATCGATGCGGGCAACTTCTTGGGCGTTTCGATCAGTCCCGCGATGGGCATGATCAGCCAGAAGTAGGCGAAGTAGTACAGGGTGGCGATACGGGCGACCCAGACCAGCGGAATGCCGAAGGCGGTGGCTTCCACGCTCTGCGCGCCGCAGTAACCCAGGATCACGCAGACGATCGCGAAGGCCCAGAAGAACTGCTTCATCAGCGGACGGAAGCGGCAGGAGCGCACCCGGCTGGTGTCTAGCCAGGGGATGAACACCAGGGTGATGATGGCGCCGACCATCACGATCACGCCCAGCAGCTTGTCGGGAACCGCCCGTAGCATGGCGTAGAAGGGCAGCAGGTACCATTCCGGCACTATCTCCGGCGGCGTCACCAGCGGATTGGCAGGCTGGTAATTATCTGGATGGCCTAAGAAATTTGGCGCGTAAAACACGAAGCCCGCGAACAGGGTTACGAAGCAAACCAGATAAAAAGCGTCCTTCACCGTGTAATAGGGATGGAAGGGCAAGGTGTCCTGGGGGCTCTTAACATCGATGCCCAGGGGGTTGTTGTTGCCCGGCACATGCAGCGCCCAGATATGCAGGCCGACAACGCCGGCGATGATGAAGGGCAGCAGATAGTGCAGCGAGAAGAAGCGGTTCAGGGTGGCTTCGCCCACCGCGAAGTCGCCCCACAGCCAGGTAGCGATGGCCTGGCCAACCACTGGCACGGCACTAAACATGTTGGTGATGACCGTGGCGCCCCAGAAGGACATCTGGCCCCAGGGCAGCACGTAGCCGAAGAAGGCTGTGGCGGTCATCAGCAGATAGATCAGCACGCCGATGATCCAGATCAGCTCGCGCGGCGCCTTGTAGGAGCCGTAATAGAGGCCGCGGAACATGTGGATATAGACGGCCAGGAAGAACATGGACGCGCCGTTGGCGTGAACATAGCGGATCAGCCAGCCGTAATTGACGTCGCGCATGATGGCTTCAACCGAGTTGAAGGCCAGGTTCGTACTGGCAACGTAATGCATCGCCAGCACGATGCCAGTGACGATCTGGACCGCCAGGCAGAAAGTGAGGATGCCGCCGAAGATGTACCAGATGTTCAGATTACGCGGCGTCGGGAAGGTGCTTATCGTATCGTGCATCAGACGCGGCAGCGGCAGACGCGAATCGATCCACTTCTCGATTCCGGATTTGGGATTGTAGGTCGAAGGGCCAGACATTTTTATTCTCCTCAACCGACCTTGATACGGGTGTCAGACATGAACGTGTAAGCAGGCACGGGAAGATTGGACGGCGCCGGTCCTTTGCGGATGCGGCCAGACGTGTCGTAGGCCGAACCGTGGCAGTTACAGAGCCAGCCGCCATATTCGCCCTGCGGCTGCTGCGGCGTCGAAACGGCGGGGGTGCAGCCCAGATGGGTGCAGACGCCGATCAGCACCAACCATTCCGGCTTGACGGCGCGGCTGGCGTCGGTGGCGAGGGTGTTGTCCGGCAGGGCGGCATTGCGCGCCAGCGGGTCGGGCAGCGAATTCACATCGACCGCATTGGCCGACGCGATCTCGGCCGGAGTGCGGCGGCGCACGAACAGCGGCAGGCCGCGATGCTTGAACACGACCTGCTGACCAGGCTGGATCGAGGCGATGTCGATCTCGGACGTGCCCAGCGCCAGCGCGGCCGCCGACGGGTTCATCTGATCGATCAGCGGCCAGGCCACTGCGGCGACGCCGACAGCACCCATGGCGCCCGACGCCACATAAAGAAAATCGCGTCGCGTGCCCGCGTCACCCGTCGTACCTGCCACTGGCTTCACCCTTGAAAAACTTTGGCGGAAGAAAACGCCGAACTGTTGCCACAAACAAGCGCCGATGCGGTACTGACGGGGTGACGCGGGCCAATGCCTGTTCCCCCCGGTTCGGCTTGTTTATTGGCCGGTAAAATAGAGAGTCGGTTTTCAGGGGTCTTGCGGCACGATGACGCAGAAAATGCCTTGTCCTGCCGTCACTTACACCCCGGGTCGCCGGAAAATAGAGGTTTGTGGTGCGCCTGGCCCTGTATGAGCCCGATATCCCCCAGAATGCCGGGTCCCTGATGCGGCTGGGGGCCTGCCTGGGGGTGGGGGTCGACCTGATTGAGCCCTGTGGATTCGTCCTGTCCGACCGGGGGCTGAAGCGGGCCGGGATGGACTATCTCAAAAGCGCGGACATCCGCCGCCATGAATCCTGGGCCCGGTTCCGGGACGGCCTGGCCCCGAACCAGCGTCTGCTGCTCCTGACCACCCGGGGCGACACCGCCTATACCGACTTCGCCTTCGCGCCTGGCGACTGCCTGCTGGTGGGCCGCGAAAGCGCCGGGGTGCCCGATGAGGTGCATGCCCGGGCAGACGCGCGGCTGATTATTCCACTGCTTCGCGGTCTTCGGTCCTTGAATGTGGCGCAAGCTGCCGCGATGGTGCTGGGCGAAGCGCTTCGCCAGACCGGCACCTTCCCCAAACAGGAGCAATAAGTGGAATTCACGCTTTTCCAGGAGGGTGGCCTTTGGGCGCTCGCCCAGGTTCTGATGATCGACGTCGTGCTGGCCGGCGACAATGCGGTGGTGATCGGCCTGGCCGCCGCGCGCGTGCCGCTGGCGATGCGCAAGAAAGTCATTCTGTGGGGCCTGATCGCCGCCGTCGTGCTGCGCATCGCCATGGCCGCCGTCGCCGTGCAATTGCTGGCCATCATCGGGTTGATGCTGGCGGGCGGCATCCTGCTGCTGTGGGTTTGCTGGCGCATGTGGCGCGACCTGGCGGGCGACAAGAACCATATCGCGCCCGAAATCGAAACTGGCGCATCGGTGAAGAAAGCCATCGTGCAGATTCTGATCGCCGACGTTTCGATGTCGCTGGACAATGTGCTGGCGGTTGCCGGCGCGGCGCGCGACCATCTCGACGTGCTGATCATCGGACTGTTGATGTCGATCGCGCTGATGGGCGCGGCAGCCGGTTACATCGCCAAGCTTTTGGAACGCTATCACTGGATCGCCTATATCGGTCTGGCGATCGTGGTCTATGTCGCGCTGTCGATGATCTGGAACGGTTATGGCGAAGTGGCCATCGCAATGGGCTGGTCTAGCCCAGCCGTACCAGCAGCGCCGTAGCGTCATCCGACTTTTTGAAGCGCGCGAACTTTTCGCCACCGGGGTCACCAGCCTCGGTGGCGCGCAGTTCTTCGCCCAGCGCCGCCAGCCCCTTTGACTGCGCCGCCGCCATCAGGCTGTCGGGGCTGTACAGGCCATAATCGCTGGCCAGCGCCAGGAAACCGTCGGTGGACAGCAGCACCAGCGCGCCCGGTGACAATTTCACCACCCGGCGCGAGACATGCGCCGCGGCTTTCGCGTCGGGGCTGAACAGCCAGTAATTGCCGCTGTTGATACGGTTGCGCGTGGCGCGCAGGCTGCCAATGAATTCCGGGCGGCTGAGGCCGGACGCCGGCGGCAGGTTTTTTTCCTTGGCGAGGGCCTGCGCCCGCTGCGCTTCGGCAGCGCGCTTGTCGAAGCTTTCGCCTACCACCGTCACCGCCGCGTCACCGTCCTTGATCAGCGCCGCGCAGTCACCGAACCACAGAAATTCGGCGCCCTCTTCGCCCGGTACCGCCAGCATCATCGACGCGCAAGGCGTCTGCCATTTTTCCTGTGGCGGCATGCGGCGCAGCGCTTCAAAACTTTTCTGCGCATCGGCCAGCGCGCCGCGCAGCGCCTTGCGCGCGCCGTTCCCATCCCGCAAATGCGCCAGAAGCCGCCGCGCCCCGAACTGCGCGATCCAGGCGGCATCGCTGGGGCCCGGCATCAACGCGTCGCCCAGCGGCGTGGCGCCGTCCAGCACCACGGCTGCGCCTGCGTCATGGCTGAAGAAATCCTCGTTCGCCTTGGCCGGATCGCCCGGCAGCGACAGCGAATCCAATACCTCAAGCGCCATGGATCACGGCCCTTAACCTGTCGCGCAGCGCGCCTTCATCGGAGGCGAAGTCGCCGCCGATCCACCAGTCTTCGACCAGCGCCAGCACGCGGCCGATCTCCGGCCCTTCCGGCACGCCCGCCTGCATCACATCCAGCCCGCTCAGGGGAAAGCGCGGCCGCTGCCAATTGTCGGCCATGGCCAGGAGCATGCGCCACTGGATGGCATTGGCGCTGCGCGCGGCCCCCGCCCAGGCCAGCCGCACCTTGTCGCGAAAGCGCGAGACGCCCACGCGATAGAGCAGCCGCCGGGCATCGGGCGCCGACAGTTGCGGCGCGATGCGCTCACCACTGAGCGCCTGTTCCAGCCGCAGGCGGTCGGCATTGGAGAGCTTGAGCGCATCGGCCACCGCATGGGCGGCATCGCCGCCTTCGGGCAGCAGCGCCGCCAGCCGCAGCAGACCATCGCGCGGCGCCAATTCATCGGCGTCGATTTCCACCAGCCGTTCCAGCCGCGGCAATTGCAGCGCGCCGGGCAGAAGCTCTGACAGGATGCCGGTCGCCGCCATCACCCGCAGCACTGGCGTGGGATTGCCCGCTTCCAGAAGCCGCAGCAATTCCTTGGCGATGCGCTCGGCAGACAATGTTTTGAGCTTGTCCTTGGCGTCGGCGGCGGCGCGCAGGCCCTGCGCATCGACATCGCCCTTGCCGTACCAGGCATGGAAGCGGAACAGCCGCAGGATGCGCAGGTAGTCTTCCGCGATGCGCGCGCCGGGCTCGCCCATGAAGCGCACTTTGCCCGCGATTAGGTCTTCCACGCCGGTGGCGAAATCAAAAATCTCGCCGCTGGCCGAGGCGTACATGGCATTGATGGTGAAATCGCGCCGGGCGGCGTCTTCGCTCCAGTCATCGGTGAAGGCGATCACCGCGTGGCGGCCATCGGTCGCGACGTCGCGGCGCAGGGAGGTGATTTCAAACGCCTGGGTGCCGACAATGGCGGTGACCGTGCCGTGATCCATCCCGGTTTCCACCACCTTGATGTCCTTTGCCACCAGCCGGGCGATGACTTCGCTGGGCGGCATGGGGACGGCGATGTCGATATCGCTGACATTCACGCCCAGCAGCGCATTGCGCACCGCCCCGCCCACGAAGCGGGCTTCGCCCAGCGCCGCCATGACCGCCGCCGTTTCCGGCGCAGTCATCCAGGGGTGCTGGGACGAGTCAATTCTCATGCTTTACTTATACCATCTAACCGCTGCGCCAGATTGACGATGATCGCGGCCGTGGCGCCCCAGATCTCATGCTCTTTATAAGTGAAAGCGTAAAAGCTGCGTTGCCGTCCTGCGATCTCGCGGCTTTCCCGCCGCCGGTTGGCGGGGTCCATCAGGAAAGCCAGCGGCACCTCGAAAATGTCCGCCACTTCGCGCGGGTCCGGCACCAGCGCGAAGCCATCGGCCACCACCCCGACCACCGGCTGGATGTCGAAGCCGGTACCGATCAGGTAGCGGTCCAGATAGCCGGCCACCGTGACGAAGCCGGGCGCGATGCCGGTTTCCTCGAAGGTCTCGCGCAAGGCGGTTTCGACCGGCGTGAGGTCGTCCGCCTCGCTGCGGCCGCCGGGAAAGCTGATCTGGCCCGAATGCCGCGCCAGCGTGTCGGTGCGGCGGGTCAAGAGCAGCGTGGGCGCCTCCCGCGCCAGGATCGGCAGCAGCACCGCCGCCTTGGCCGCATTCTCGACCGGCAGGCCAAACGACTTGTAATCATCATGGGCAATGAGATCCGGCGGGTGCTGCGCCAGGGCGCTGCGCAAAAGCTCCAGCATCAGGCCGGACCGAGGGCGAAGAACTGCCCGCCGCTCCACACGCCCATCTCGCCGCCGCGCACTACCGCGATATCGGCAAGCTGGTACCAGACATTGCGCGCGACTTTGGCCTCCAGCCCGCGCCGGACATGCAGGTACGGCACGCCGTCTGTCACCCGCAGCGCGTGCTGCGCGCTCAGTACAAGCTGATCCCCGACATTGGTGGTGAAGGTCAGGGACTGACCTTCACCATTGCCCACCGCGTCGACCGTCACGGCCCGAAACGGCACATCCTCGACCGCGATGGAGAGCTTTTCGACCGGCGTGACCAGAACGTAACCATCGTCATCCTTGCGCAGCAGGCCGGCGAACAGCCCCACCAGCTCGGGCCGCGTGATCTTCTCTCCCTCATGGAACCAGGTGCCGTCGGCGGCGATCCGCATGGCGCTGTCGCCGCAACTTTGCGGGTTCCAGCGGTCCACCGGCGGCAGCGGTATGGCGGCGGGAGGCGCGTTGAAATCTGCTGCCGTCATGACGCCATATTTTGCGGTTTTCTGCGGGGTTCGGAAGGCTGCGCGGGGTTGCACCGCCAAGCCTCAACGGTGCAACATAACACCCATCCCAGCAAGCCAGGACCATATGAACAAAGTGGACATTCTGGACGAGCGCGAGGCCCCCAAACGGCTCGCCGCCGCGGCCGAAACCTTCGGCCAGGTGAAGGGCGGCCTGAATGCGGTGATCTTCGGCCAGGACGAAGTGATCGAACAGACGCTGGTGACGCTGCTGGCAGGCGGTCACGGCCTGCTGATCGGCGTGCCCGGACTGGCCAAGACCAAGCTGGTCGACACGCTGGGCATTGTGATGGGGCTGGACACCAGCCGTGTCCAGTTCACCCCCGACCTGATGCCCGGCGACATCACCGGTTCGGAAGTGATGGAAGAAAGCATCAGCGGCGAACGCGCCTTCCGTTTCATCAAGGGGCCGGTCTTCACCCAGCTTTTGATGGCCGACGAAATCAACCGCGCGAGCCCGCGCACCCAGTCGGCGCTGCTGCAGGCGATGCAGGAAAAGCATGTCACGGTCGCGGGCGCGCGCCACGACCTGCCGCGCCTGTTCCATGTGCTGGCGACGCAGAATCCGCTGGAGCAGGAAGGCACCTATCCGCTGCCCGAAGCCCAGCTCGACCGTTTCCTGCTGCAGATCAATGTCGGCTATCCCGATCTGGATGCCGAGCGCCGCATGCTGCTGGCCACCACCATCGGCAAAGAAAAGAATGCGGCGCGCGTCTGTACCGCCGACGATCTGCTGGAAGCCCAGACGCTAGTGCGCCGCATTCCGGTGGGCGAGCAGGTGATGGAATCCATCCTGACGCTGGTGCGCGCCGCGCGGCCCGACAGCGATCATGACAGCGGCCTCAAGGGCATGATCGCCTGGGGCCCCGGCCCACGCGCCAGCCAGGCCTTGATGCTGGCAGTGCGCGCCCGCGCGCTGCTGGATGGCCGCCTTGCGCCGTCCACCGATGACGTTGTTGCCCTGGCGGGCCCGGTGCTGCGCCACCGCATGGCGCTGAATTTCTCCGCCCGCGCCGAAGGCGCCACCACGGCCAGCGTGATTGAGCGGCTCTGCAAGAGTTTGTTTTGAGCAATTTCTCCGCGCTTCAGCATGAAGCCGATGGCCTGTCCGCCGGGCTGCCGCCGCTGATGGTGGAGGCCGATCATCTGGCCGCCTCCGTCAGCCTGGGCGTGCATGGCCGCAAGCGCGCCGGCATGGGCGAAAGCTTCTGGCAGTTCCGCCGCTATGCCCATCACGATGCGTCCAGCGCCATCGACTGGCGGCAATCGGCCAAGTCGCAGCATATCTTCGTGCGCGAGCGCGAATGGGAAGCCGCCCAGACCGTGTGGTTCTGGCGCGACGCCTCTGCCAACATGGCGTTTGCGTCAGGGCGCGTTTCCAAGCGCCAGCGCGCCGATCTGCTTCTTTTGTCGCTGGCTTCCTTGCTGGTGCGCGGCGGCGAACGCGTCGGCTTTCTGGGCATGGAAGGCGCGCCCGCCTCGTCGCGCCTGGCGCTGACCCGCATGGGCCGCGCCCTGTTCAGCGGCAAAAGCGATGCCCTGCCGCCGCCCGCGCCCTTCGCGCGCGGCAACCAACTGGTCTGGTTCAGCGACTTTCTGGACGATGGCGTTCTGGAGGCCATGCGGGTGCTCGCCCATCGCGGCGTCAGCGGTCATCTGGTGCGCATCGTCGATCCGGCGGAAGAAGATTTCCCCTATGCCGGCCGCACGCGCTTTGAATCGCCGGTCGGGGAAAGCGACGAGATTTTCGGCCGCGCCGAACGCATCCGCAGCGCCTATCGCAACCGCTTCACCGCCCATGGCGAACAGATCAGCCAGGCGGCGCTGAAGCTGGGCTGGACCTGCACCACGCATCGCACCGATCACGGCCCGCAAGGCTCGCTGATCGCGCTGCATGCCGCCATCGGCGGCATCTGACCCGGTGTTCGGTCTGCCGCTGACATTCGGTGCGCCGCTCGTCCTGACGGCGCTGCTTGCCTTGCCGGTGCTGTGGTGGCTACTGCGGGTGACGCCGCCCTTGCCGCGCCGAACGGTATTTCCACCGCTGCGTTTGCTGCGCGGCTTGCAGGATGAGGAACAGACGCCATCGGCCACGCCCTGGTGGCTGCTGATGCTGCGCTTGCTGGCCGCGGCGCTGCTGATTTTGGCGCTGGCCGATCCGCTCTTGGGCCGCCCGCCGCAACTGGGCGCGCCGGGCCCGCTAGTGCTGGTGGTGGACAATGGCTGGACCGCCGCCAAGGACTGGAATGCGCGGCAGGCGCTGATTGCCGATCTGCTGCACAGCGCGCGCGGCCGCGCCGTGGCGATTATTCCCACCGCCGGTTCGGCGCCCACCGGATTGTTGAACGAAGGCGAAGCCTTGCGCATCGCCAAGGAACTGAGGCCGATGCCCTGGCCCGGCGACCGCAACGCGGCTGCGGCCGCGCTGGGGCGATTCAAGTTTTCCGCTACGCCCGCGCTGTACTGGCTGAGCGACGGCATCGAGCAGAACAGCAAACCGTTGCGCCAGGCGCTGCGCCGCTATGGCGGCACCACCGTCTATGCGCCCGAGCGCTTGCCGTTGGGCTTGCTCCCGGTAACGCGCGACGCCGGCGGCTTTGCCGTCACCGCGCTACGCGCCACCAATGGCGCAGCGCAGGAAGCCGAAATCGCCGCTATCGGCGCGCGCGGCGAAACCCTGGCGGCGACGAAAGTGCGCTTCGCCCAAGGCAGGGCCCAGGCCAAGGGCCACATCGCCCTGCCGATGGAAGTGCGCAACGCCACCGCGCGGCTGGCCATCAGCGGCGAGGACAGCGCGGGCGCGGTGCAGTTGCTGGACAAGGGCGCGGCCCAGCGCAGCGCCGGCATCGTTTCGGAAACCAGCGGCGAAGGCCAGCCGCTGCTGTCCGACGTCTATTATATCGAGCGCGCGCTTTCGCCCTATGCCGAGATTTCCAAGGGCACCATCTCGGCACTGCTGGACAAAAATGTGTCGGTGCTGCTGCTGGCCGATGTGGCGAAGATTTCCGGCGCCGACCAGGAACGCGTGAAGGATTTCGTGTCCAAGGGCGGCATGCTGATCCGTTTCGCGGGCGACCGCGTCACCGGCGGCACCGATGATCTGGTGCCGGTGCGGCTGCGCGTGGGCGGGCGTTACCTGGGCAGCGCCATGGCCTGGTCGGCGCCGCAGCGGCTGGCGGCCTTCAGCGCCCTGTCGCCGTTCAATGGTCTTGAGATTCCAGAAGAAGTCACGGTGTCGCGCCAGGTGCTGGCCGAACCGTCGAGCGAAATCGACAACCGCGCCTGGGCGCGGCTGAGCGATGGCACGCCGCTGATCACCGCGCGCGGCGAAGGCCAGGGCTGGATCGTGATGTTCCATGTCACGGCAAGCCCCACCTGGTCATCGCTGCCGATTTCCGGCCTGTATGTCGACATGCTCAAGCGGTTGATGGCGCTGTCGGCGGGCAGGCCGGCGCGCGACCTCGCCGGTCTCACCAGCCTGCCGCCGGTCACCGTGCTGGACGGCTTTGCCCAGCCGACCGCCCCCGGCGCCGAAGTTGCGCCCATTCCGGCGCGCCAGTTCGCCCGCACCCGCGTCAGCCCGCGCCATCCGCCCGGCCTGTACGGCGCGCATGAGGTGGAAAGCGCCCTCAACACGCTGCATGCGGGCGACACGCTGACGCCGCTGGCGGGCGAAACGCTGAATCCCTATGGCGACACCCAGGCCCGCGCGCTGGAGCCCTGGCTTCTGGCGACGGCGATGGCGCTGTTGCTGCTGGATGCGCTGCTGGCGCTGTGGCTGCGCGGCTTCACGCCGAACAAGCTGCGCTGGATCGGCGGCGCGGCGGCAATTCTCTTGTTGATGCCCCATGCTGTGAATGAGGCCCGGGCCGACGATGCCATGGCCATGAAGGCGGCGCTGGACACGCGGCTGGCCTATGTGAAGACGGGCCTGCCCGATGTCGACGCCACCAGCCAGGCGGGATTGACCGGCTTGGGCATCGCGCTGCGCAACCGCACCTCCTACGAACCTTTGGAACCGATGGGCGTCGATCCGGAGCGCGACGACCTGTCTTTATATCCGCTGCTCTACTGGCCGATGGACCCGCGCGCCAAATCGCTGTCGCCGCGCGCCCAGTCCAAGATCACCGACTTCATGCGCCAGGGCGGCACCGTGCTGTTCGACACCCGCGACCTGTCGCTGGGCGCGGTGCGCGGCGCCAGTTCACCCGGCGAACAGACCTTGCGGCGCATGACCAGCGGGCTGGACATGCCGCGCCTTGCGCCGCTGCCTGGCGATCATGTGCTGACCAAGACCTTTTATATCCTGCGCGATTTTCCCGGCCGCTGGACCGGCGGGCGTTTGTGGATCGAGAACCTGCCGCCCCCACCCAAGAGCGGCGCGGCACCTGCGCGCGGCGGCGACGGCGTATCGCCGGTGATCATCGGCGGCAATGACTGGGCGTCCGCCTGGGCGGTGGACGGCAATGGCCGCTTTCTGTCCGCGCCTTCGCCGGGCGGCGAATTGCAACGCGAGATGGCGCTGCGCTTCGGCATCAATCTGGTGATCTATGCCCTGACCGGCAATTACAAGGCCGACGTGGTGCATGCCCCGTTCCTGTTGCAGCGTATGGGGAATGAACGGCGATGACGCGGCTGGCCTTCGCCCCAGTTGTGCCGCTCAGCCTGCTCACGGCGCTGGCCGTGATTGCGCTGGCCATCACGCTGTATGGCTTCTTCGTGCATGCGCGCGGCACCTGGGCACGGGGCCTCGCCTTCACCATCCTGTTGTTTGCACTCGCCGGACCGATGCTGGTCAAGGAACAGCGTGCTTCGCTGCCGGACGTGGCGGTGATCGTGACCGACCGCTCGCAGAGCATGAGCATCGGCAAGCGCAGCGCCCAGGCCGAAGCCGCGCGGGCGCAGTTGCGCAAGATGCTGGCGGCCCAGCCCAACCTGACGGTGCGCGAAACATCCATCACCACCACCGCCACCGGCGAGAATAACGGCACGCAGGCTTTTGCGGCCCTGAACGCGGCGCTGGCCGACGTGCCACAGGGGCGGGTTGCCGGTGCGATCCTGATCACCGACGGCCAGGTGCATGACGCGCCGTCGCCGGAAAATCTCGCGCTCAAGGCCCCGTTGCAGGTTCTGGTGGCGGGCGGCCGCAATGAAAAAGACCGCAAGCTGACGGTGATGAATGCGGCGCGCTTCGCCATTGTCGGCCAGCAGGCCACCATGCGGCTGTGGATCGACGATCTGGGCGGCAGCAGCGAAACCAGCGCGGTGCTGAACATCCGCATCGACGGCAAGTCATTCGGCAACCGGCTGGTGCCGGTGGGCAAGGAAGCCGACATCCGCGTGCCGGTGACCCATGAAGGCGAAAACCTGATCGAACTTTCCGCCGGCCAGGGGCCCGCCGAACTGACCATGCAGAATAACCATGCCGTGGTGACGGTGTCGGGTGTGCGCGACCGCCTGCGGGTGCTGCTGGTGTCGGGCGAACCCCATGCGGGTGAGCGGGTTTGGCGTAACCTTTTGAAAGCCGATCCATCGGTCGACCTGATCCACTTCACCATCCTGCGTCCGCCGGACAAGCAGGATTCCACCCCGCTCAACGAATTGTCGCTGATCGCCTTCCCCTATCGCGAACTGTTCCTGGAAAAGCTGGACTCGTTCGACCTGGTGGTGTTCGACCGCTATCGCGAGCGTGGAATATTGCCGCTGGCCTATTTCCAGAACATCGCCAGCTATGTGCAGAACGGCGGCGCGCTGCTGATCTCCTCAGGCCCCGAATTTGCCGGACCCGAAAGCGTCTATCGCACGCCACTGTCACAGGTTCTGCCCGCCCAGCCGACGGGTCAGGTGGTGACCGGCGGTTTCCGTCCGCAGGTGACGCAGGACGGCATGGCCCATCCGGTGACGCGCGAGCTGCCGGGCCGCAACCAGGACGGCAGTGCCGCGATCTGGGGCCGCTGGTTCCGCGTGATCGCGTCGAACCGCGTGGCGGGCCAGACGGTGATGGCCAGCGCATCGGGCCAGCCGCTGCTGGTGCTGGATCAGGTGGGCAAGGGGCGCGTGGCCGGATTGATGAGCGACCAGACCTGGCTGTGGGCGCGCGGCTTTGAAGGCGGCGGCCCGCAGGCTGAACTGCTGCGCCGCCTGGCGCACTGGCTGATGAAGGAACCCGAGCTGGAAGCCGAAAATCTGTCGATCGACATTGTCGGCGGCGATGTGCGCATCACCCGCCGCACCATGGCGGCGAAAACGCCGCCGGTGAATTTAACGCTGCCGTCGGGGCGCCAGGTGGCGCTGCCGCTGACCAAGGCGGAGCCCGGCATCTGGCGCGCGACCGCCAAGGCGGGCGAACTGGGCCTGTACCGCGCCACCGACGGCATCCTGTCGGCGGTCACCGCCGCCGGGCCGCTGAATCCAAAAGAAGTCGCCGACATGCGCGCCAGCGCCGACGTGCTGCAGCCGGTGGCCGACGCCAGCGGCGGCAGCGTGCACTGGCTGGAAGATGGCGTGCCGGAGGTGCGGCGCGTGGACAGCGGCGATACCGCCAGCGGCTCAAACTGGATCGGCCTCAACAACAACGGCGCCTACCGCGTCACCGCGCTGGAGCAACAGAAACTGCTGCCGCAATGGCTGGCGCTGCTGCTGATCGTCGGCGCGCTGCTGCTGGCTTGGCGGCTGGAAGGGCGTTAGCCCGGCGCGCCGTAAGGCGCGCGAGCAGGTCCCGATGGACTTGCGAGAGGGATAACGCGCGGCGAGCTTGGGCGAGCCGCCGGACGTTAGCCCACACCCGCACCGCTGGCGCAGACCGGATCGTCGATCGCGCCCCGCCGCACTTCGCCCGACAGGTTGAGCAACTCGCCCGCCTTCAGCGACAGTCCGAGAATGCGGTTCTGGTCGACCGGTCCGGGAAACCGCACCCGGCCCGGCAGCAGGCGCGAGAAACCGACCTTGGTGTAATAGGGCTCGTCACCGATCAGCAGGATGCCGCGCCACGGCCCGGCCTGCGCCGCCGCGATGCCCGCCTGCATCAGCGCGATGCCGATGCCGCGCCCGCGCTGCGCGCTTTGCACGGCCAGCGGTCCCAGCAGCAGTTCCTCATGGCCGCCGACGCGGATCGGCCAGAAGCGCACCGAGCCGCGCAGGACTTCGCGACCCGATACGTCGAAATCGACGGCCACGAACGACAGGGCGGAGACCGGCGCGACGCCTTCGCGCAAACGGTAGACGGATTTGGCGCAGCGGCCCGGCCCGAATCCCTCGGCGTTCAGCGCTTCAACAGCGGCCGCATCGCCGGGCGCTTCCAGCCGTATCTGCCATTGGGAGACCGCTGCGTTCATAGGATTTCGCTAAAGGCCGCAGCCACAAAAGGCAAGCGCTACCAGGCCGTGGCGGGCGGCGCGGCGCCGGCTGGACGCGCGCGGCGGCATTCTGAATGTCGGTGAATATCGGCGCGGGGGTCACGAACACATCCTCGAAGGACGAACCGGGTTGGTAGCAGCGGCAGGATTTGAACCTGCGACCAAAGGATTATGATTCCCCTACTCTACCACTGAGCTACGCTGCCAAACCGGGGTCGGACCGCCTTTTGGTCCGCGCGCGGGGTGTAAAATGCCCCCCTGCCGGTGTCAAGTTTCACGGGGTTTCGCGCAGTTTTGGCGCTTTACGCGGCGGCCGCTTGCGCCGCGATCCAGCCGCCACCCAGAACGCGGCTGCCGCCCACTTCATAAAAGACGCAGGCCTGCCCCGGCGCGATAGCGTCTTCGGGCGCCGCAAGCTCCACCTGCGCCCCGCCATCCGCCAAGGGTGTCACGGTGGCGGCCACCGGCGGGCGCATGGAACGCACTTTCACCCGCGCCTCGAACGGCGCGGTCTTCGGCCCCAGCCAGTTCACCTCGCGCAAGGTGATGCTGGACGAACCCAGCGCTGCGCGCGGACCCACCACCACCCGGTCATTGACCGGATCCAGCTTGAGCACGAACAGCGGTTCTTCATTGCCCGACAGGCCTAGGCCCTTGCGCTGGCCGACGGTGAAATGGACGATGCCGTCATGGCGGCCCAGCACCGCGCCCGACAGGTCGACAATGTCGCCGGGGCGCGCCGCATTCGGCTTCATCTTGTTGACGATGCCCGTGTAATGGCCTTGCGGCACGAAACAGATGTCCTGGCTGTCGGGCTTGGCGGCATTTATCAGGCTGAGTTCGGCGGCGATGGCGCGCACTTCGGTCTTTTCCATGTCGCCCAGCGGAAAGCGCAGATAGTCGAGCTGCGCCTGGGTGGTGGTGAAGAGGAAGTAGCTCTGGTCGCGGTTGCTGTCGGCGGCGGCATGCAGCTCGGCGCCGCTCGCGCCTTCCACCCGGCGCACATAATGTCCGGTGGCCATGGCCTCGGCGCCCAGCTCGCGCGCCATGTCCAGCATGTCGGCAAACTTCACCCGCTCGTTACAGCGCACGCAGGGGATCGGCGTCTCGCCTTTGGCATAGCTTTCGGCGAAATCCTCGATCACTTTCTTGCGGAAGGGGCTTTCGTAATCCAGCACATAGTGCGGAATCTTGAGGCTCTCGGCCACGCGCTTGGCGTCATAGATGTCGGCCCCGGCGCAGCAGGCACCCTTGCGCGAAGGCTGGGGGTCGGAGGGATAAAGCTGCAGGGTGATGCCCACCACGTCATAGCCCTGGCGCTTGAGAAGCGCGGCGGTGACGGAGGAATCCACGCCGCCGCTCATCGCGGCAACGATACGTGCTCCGGGCTTGAGGACGGTGGCGGTCATTTTGCGACCCTATAGGACCGCAGGGCTGGAACTACAAGAATTAAGCTTTTAGCCGCTGGGAGACAGGAAATTCAGCAGCGAAAGCTGGTGCAACCCGGCCGTGACCTGGAGGGCGGCCTGGAGCTGGGCCATGGCGAAACGGGTGACCGAATCCATCATCAGCAGCACGTTGAGGCCGCAGTCGCGCAACTGTTCGGCGACCGTCATGGCCACATAAGCCGCCTGGCGGCGTACCAGCGGCGCTTCGTCCGACGTGGCGGCGACAACGACGGAACGGGCCAGGCCTTCGGGGCCCAGATCGTCCTCGATGAATTCTTTTACTTCGCGGCCACGCTCGCCGATCAGCCCGATGACGATGACGTCAGCATCGGAATTGCGCGCCAGCATCGACATCAGCGTGGATTTGCCCACGCCGGAACCGGCGAAAATGCCCATGCGCTGGCCGGCGCAGCAGGTGGCGAAGGCATTGAGAGCGCGGATGCCCAGATCCAGCTTGCGGCCAACGCGCCCGCGGCGCATGGCGTCCGGCGGCGGGGCCTTGATGGGATAGGGCTGCGTGCCCTGCGGCAACGGGCGTTTTCCATCCATCGCTTCGCCAAAGCCGTTGACCACCCGGCCCAGCCAGCCGCGCGAGGAATAAATCGAAGCCGGGCTGTCCTCGAAATCGGCCCGGGCACCCAGCGTGATTCCGTCCAGCGGACCCAGCGGCATGACCAGGGCCCGGCCATCGCGAAAGCCCACCACTTCGCAGGGAATTTTCCTGTTATTTTAGATGGTTATGCGGCATTAACCGCCTAGGCTGACAGCCCCCTGGGCGCCGGTCACTTCCACCGCCAAACCCTCAATGCGGGCGACCCGGCCAAAGCGGGTCAAGGTGGAAATCCCCTCAATATCGTTGAGCAAAGCCTGCATAACTTCTCTTTTTTTAGAGGCGCATTCATGCCCCGGCGCCTTCTGCGGACGGCTTTCTGCCCTCCATCTGACCTCATAGTGAGGCCAAGGATTTAAATGGCGGTAAACTTAACAAATCGAATCAAGGCCATGGCGGCACCCCCAACCCTTTCCGGGCCTTAATCCGGGATGAGGAAGGGCTGAAGCCGGGGCCAGAAGTTAAAGCTGCTGTTAACTATTTGCGCTTACCGTCCGGAAACTGATTAACTGTGCTTGGCAACCAGTTGGGCACGATTTTCTGAACGTTAAGAGAGGGGCCTGACATGCGCGTATTGCTGATTGAAGACGACAGCGCCATGGCGCGAAGCATCGAGCTGATGCTGCGCAGCGAAGGCATGAACGTCTACACCACCGACCTGGGCGAGGAAGGCATCGACCTGGGCAAGCTCTATGATTACGACATCGTCGTGCTAGACCTGCAGTTGCCCGACATGTCGGGCTACGAGGTCCTCAAGGCCCTCAGGGTCGCCAAGGTGCAGACCCCGGTCCTGATCCTGTCCGGCAACGCCATCGTCGAAGCCAAGGTCAAGGCGCTGGGCTTCGGCGCCGACGATTATATGACCAAGCCCTTCCACAAGGATGAGCTGGTTGCCCGCATCCAGGCCGTTGTCCGCCGTTCCAAGGGTCACAGCCAGTCGGTCATCACCACCGGCAAGCTCACCGTCAACCTGGACGCCAAGACCGTGGAAGTCGACGGCGCCCGCGTTCACCTGACGGGCAAGGAATATCAGATGCTGGAGCTGCTTTCGCTCCGCAAGGGCACGACCCTGACCAAGGAAATGTTCCTCAACCACCTGTATGGCGGCATGGACGAGCCGGAGCTGAAAATCATCGACGTCTTCATCTGCAAGCTGCGCAAGAAGCTGGCCGCTGCCACCGAAGGCGCCAATTACATCGAAACAGTCTGGGGCCGCGGCTATGTGCTGCGCGATCCCAATGGCGAAGAGATCGTCCAGGTCGCGTAAGATCGGACGGATAGTTGAAAAAGGCGCCCCACCGGGCGCCTTTTTTATTTCTACTGGCTACAATCCAGCAGCCTGCCGTCCAGCGCCGAACCGATCAGCAGCCGCTTGTCCGCCGACACTGCGATGCCAGCGGCGGCGATATCGCCGCCTGCATTGCCGTAGATCAGCTCGGCAGCCTGCGGCACGCCGCTGGCGAGGGCGACGCGGAAGACCTGCGACGGCGGGCGATGGTCAGGATCAGTGAAGAAATCGCGCCACTGGATCAGGCTGGGATGGCCTGCGGCCCAGACCTCGCCCCGGCTGTCGAGCGACAGTTTCTCGGGCGCAACATCCAGCGTGAGGGATGCGCTTTCAGTGAGATTGCCGGTCATCATCTCGCGGCTGAAGGACTTGATGCTGCGGGTGGTCATGCTGGCGGCCAGAAGCTGGTTGCCGTCAGGCGTGAGCAGCAGCCCGCGCGCGCCATACACATCCTCGGCCGCCGCGCGGAACATCATGCCGTTGAAATGCAGGATGTTGGAATTGGGGATCGCGCCCCAGTCGGCCAGGTGCCGCAGGAAGGCCGGCATCACAATGTTGTTGCTGACGTAAAAGCTGCCGGCGCCCGCCGCCGCCACATCCTGCGGATCGGTAAGAAGGCCGCTGCCGATGGTGCCTTGAGAAACCAGCGCCGGCTTGGTCGACGGCGCGGTGACTTCAAACGAGTCGATGCTGAAACGCCCGCTCGTGTGCCGGTTCACCGCCAGCAGGAAAACACCGCTGCCGCCGGGCGAGCGATAAATGCCGATGCCGCGCGGATGAAAATCCTTCGGCGCGCCGGAAAGCCTGGTGAGACGCCCGGTGCCGTCGAGCGGCAGGGCATAGATGCCGTCTTCGCTTCGGGGCCCGCGCGCACTGCCCACCGCCACGAAGGCCATGCCGCCGGCGATCTCGATATCGGTCACGCCCGGCAGGTTGGACAGCACCAGGCAACTGCCGGAAAAGCCGGTTTTTGCGGAAGAAAACAGGCGATTGACCCACAGCATGCGCCCGGCAAAAAACAGCAGCGCCAGCACCAGCATGACGACGCTCATCCGCCAGGCGCGGGCAAACCTTCTCATGCTTCATGTCCCGAAGCTTGCGTGTCGGAAAACTGCAACGAGGCCAGCCGCGCATACAGCCCGCCGCCCGCCATCAATTCGCCATGGCTGCCTTCGGCCACCACGCGTCCATCTTCCATCACCACGATGCGCTTGAGGCGCTGAATGGTCGAGAAGCGGTGCGCGATCACCAGCGTGGTGCGGCCCACCATCAGATTGCCTAGCGCGGTCTGCACCAGCCGTTCATTCTCCGCGTCCAGCGCGCTGGTGGCTTCGTCCAGGAGCAGCAGCGGCG